>NZ_JBVICA010000019.1:151409-161823 GCF_055573115.1 Streptomyces sp. NPDC030222 | reverse complement strand
CGGATCTTCCGACGCGCCCGCTGCAGCCCCACGCGCCTCTCCGCAATCGGCGCCGCGGTCCTCACCCTGGAGAGGCAACGCTGAAAAGGCTCAGTCACTCAACGAGTCGATTTCGTCCTCGTACTCCTCCCCTTCCAGCTCCAGAATCGGGCGCGGCTCGGGCGGAGCAGCCGGAGCCGGCCCGCCCAGTCCCGGCATGCCGAACGCGGCGAACGGCGAAGGAGCCGGGGGCGGCGCCGAGGCGAGGTGGTCGAGCTGCTGGGCCTGTTGCGCGGACTGCTCCATCAGCCGCCGGACACTGGCCTCAATCCCTTCGAGGTGGGGGTCCGGAACACGTACCGGCTCCAACTGCCCACCATCGTGGGTTTCTACGGATTCAGGCATGGAAAGTCTGTCCTCCTATGAGCCGTGGGAGATAAGGGTGGAGCGCAATCGCCGGTGCGGACCGGCGGCTTTCCACAAAAGGGGCAGGGCTCCGGACAGAAATCCCGAATGCCCCTCTGCAAACCGGGGCGACGTCAGACAGTCAGGCCGACGTCGTCCTGGGTGAGGGCCTGGCGGACGGTCTCGGTGAGCCGGTCGGCTGCGATAGCGGCGTAGTGCTCGGTCTTCTCCACGCCGATGAAGTCACGGCCTTCCAGCAGAGCCGCGACCCCGGTGGAGCCGGAGCCGGCACAGAAGTCGAGCACCGTGCCGCCCGCCGGGGCGATCTTGACCAGCTCGCGCATCACTTCCACCGGCTTCTGAGTGATGTGCTGACGCTTCGCACCCGACGGCTGTGAAGCGCTGTACAGACCCGGCAGGTAG
Source organism: Streptomyces sp. NPDC030222 (assembly GCF_055573115.1). Lineage (NCBI taxonomy): Bacteria > Bacillati > Actinomycetota > Actinomycetes > Kitasatosporales > Streptomycetaceae > Streptomyces > Streptomyces sp. NPDC030222. The sequence goes on along the minus strand of NZ_JBVICA010000019.1, from coordinate 161,016 downwards.
ACCGGGTTGCGGGAGGCGTCGATCGGCCCGTTGGATGCCCAGACGATAAACTCACAGTTCTGCGTGAAGCGGCCCTTCTGGGGCCTGGCCTGCGGCTTGTGCCAGGCCAGCACGCCGCGCCACAGCCAGCCGGCGGCCTGAATGGCGTCCGTCGTGACGGGGAGCTGGCGCCAGTCGGTGAACAGCAGCGCCGTCCCGCCGGTCTTCGTCAGCCGGTGGGCCTCGGTCATGATCTGCGTCAGCCAGAAGCCGTAGCTGCGCTGGTCCATGTTCTCGCCGGTGAAGTCAGCCAAGGTGTGCTTGGCGTCGCCGGATGTGTACTTCTGCTTCGCGCTGCGGGAGGTGCGCTCCTTGGCTGTCCGGCCGCCGCTGTTGTACGGCGGGTCGGTGATCACGGAATCGACGCAGGCGTCCGGAAGGCCGGCAAGGACGCTGAGTGCGTCGCCCTGGTGCAGGGAAAAAGGCAAAGAGAGACCCCGATTCGGGTTGAGGCGTGCGGAAGGAATCGCCCGTCGCGCATCTGTACCCCTGGGGCGGCCCGGAATTGGGGCATGCAGAAGCCCAGGGCCGTAGACAGAGGAGGGCGAGGGGAGTCCCAAAACTGTAGAGGCGAACGCGCCGCCGACCAAGAAGTGCCGTGCTGAGGGGCCGGTTTCCGACCCCCCTCACGCTGACTTTTTGGTCGGCCGCCAATCCGGCCCTACTGTTTTGGGACTGCCCGGCAGACACCGCCGCTGGCCGAATTCCCCCCTGCCTATCGGAGGTTTCCCCTGCCCCGGCATACCTAGCTCTCCCCATGGCCTGCGCGGCGGGCGGCAACTCGCCCGAGTAGGCCAGCACCTTCATCGCCCACCCCGGCCGCCGCGCCCCTTCCACCACGCCACGCGCACGCGGCACGCCGGACCTGCACGCAAGGACACTCTCGTGACCCCTCGATACCCACGCCTGCCCGAAACCGGTGACCCGCGAGCGGGCCGTACCGGTTGAAGACGCTCGCCGCCGGCATCGGCGTCGTCTTCCTCTCCCCGTTCCTCCTCGGCGGCGCGGCCATGATGATGGCCAGCTCCAGCGAAGCCGCCACCAGTAGCAGCGCCACCTTCCAGTGCCTTACCGACGTGGACACGGACAAGGTCACCGAGCAAGTCACCAAGATCCTCGACGGTGCGGACGCATCCGATGTCCGCGTCGAGGGGCTGGACCTGCCCGCTGAGCAGGTCCCGAACGCGCAGACGATCGTCGCCACCGGCATCAGCCTCGAGGTTCCCAAGCGCGGTCAGATCATCGCGCTCGCCACCGCCATGCAGGAGTCCCGGCTGCGCAATCTCTCCGGTGGTGACCGCGACAGCCTCGGCTTGTTCCAGCAGCGCCCCTCTCAGGGCTGGGGCACACGCGACCAGATCAGCGACCCCGTCTACGCGAGCGAACGGTTCTACAAGGCGCTGCTGAAGGTGAACGGCTGGCAGCAGATGACCGTGACACAGGCCGCCCAGGCCGTACAGAAGTCCGGCTACCCGGACGCGTACGCACAGTGGGAGCCGCTCGCGATCGCGCTGCAAAAGGCCATCGCCGCCACCTTCCCCGGAGCCGGCGACAACGGCTCCGACAAGGGCACTGACCAAAAGCCCGGCGACTCGGGCTGCGGCACCGGCGACGGCTCGCAGTACGGGCCGATCCCCGAAGGGGCCGTCCCCAAGGGCTACAAGACCCCCAAGGACACCGACCCACGGGCTCGCAAAGCGATCGTCTGGGCGATGCACCAGCTCGGCACGATGTACCAGTGGGGCGGCTCGTGCACGGCCCCCCGCGGCCCTGACCCGATGGGCCGCTGCGACTGCAGCTCGCTGATGCAGCAGGCGTACGACAAGGCCGGCATCAAGCTCACCCGCACCACGTACACGCAGGTCAACGAAGGCAAAGCCGTCTCACCGAAGGCCATGAAGCCCGGTGACCTGATCTTCAGCCGCGGCACCGCCGCGCGCCCCGAGCACGTCGGCATGTACCTGGGCGAAGGGCTCGTCATCGAGGCCCCGCGCACCGGCAAGCCCGTCCGCATCACACCGCTCAAGGACTGGGACGTCCTCGCGGTCCGCCGCGTGCTCTGACGCCAGCGCCCGCGCCGCTCTGCGCGGACCACCTCCTCCCTCCTCTCCCTTCCTCCATACCGGGCCCTCTGGCCTGCGCACGCAAGGAGCCTTGCCCCACCTATGACACCCCTCGCCGACCGGATCTATCTCGCCTTCGACCCAGGGATCACCCCGAAAGGGGGCGGCCTGCCGGGACTTGCCGTCCTGAAGAACGTCGTCTCCAGCATCAACATGTTCGGCATCATCGCCGTGGTCGGCGCCCTCGCCGTCAGCCTGGCGGTGTGGGCCTGGGGTCACCACACCGGTGGCCACCAGGCCGAGGCGAACGGCAAGAAGGGCGCCACCGTGGCCGCCGGCGCCGCCCTCGGCCTGGGCGCCGCGAACGGCATCGTGGCCTTCTTCTCCGCCCTGGGGTCGCAGGTCCAGTGATGCAGAAGCGCTCCCTCTCCCTGTCGGGCTACGGAGTGGGCTGGTCGGCCAACCGCCGCATCGCTCTGATCGCGATCGTCCTGGCCTGCTTGCTCGCCGCCGCCGGCGCAACCGCCTACCTCACCGGGCGCGGAGGGTCACACGGTTCACCCGCCGGCAGTCCGGCCGCATCGCCGAGCGTGTCGGCATCCGCAGAACCCTCCGAGGGATCGGCCGCCGATACGGGCTCGGTGCCCCGACCGCCGCGGATCTCCGATCCCGTCGCCTTCGCCAAGGCCGCCGCGGCGATGCTCTGGTCCTACGACACCCGCACCACCAGCCACGCCCAGCAGCTCGCCGGCATGGAGGCGTGGATGACGAAGGAGAGCGAGTACAGCGACTGGGCATCGATCTCCGCGCAGGTGCCCGACCCGGTCCTGTGGTCGCGGATGGCGGACCAGAAGCAGTACGCCACCGCTGCCGTCGCCGAGGCGCACTACCCGGCCGCGTTCAAGCAGGCCCTCGCCGAAGACCCCTCCGCGATCACCAAGGCGTACATCTACGCCGTCACCGTCACCGGCAAGCAGTCCATCACCTGGGCCAAGGGCGGCGGAGGGGCGGAAGACCGCTCCATCACCCTCGCCGTGCAGTGCCGGCCCTCGTCCGACTGCTCGCTCGTCGCCATCGCCCCGCGCGTCGCGCCCTGACCACAAGGAGGTAGCTCCCTCATGGGATTTTGCGACCTTCCCCTCGCGGACAAGGTCTGCGCGGTCGGCGAGGCAGTGGACTTCGCCTCCGACCCCGGCAAGGCCATCGGCGACTGGATGGCCAAGAGTGCCGGCGAACTCGCCGCCGCCTCGGCCGACCTCGCCGCCAAGGCCGTCGACGCCACCACCCACGTCGACCTGAATGCGGCCTGGTTCCGCGACAACTACGAGACGATCCTCCCGATCGGCCTGGTCGTGCTCGTGGCCACCTTCTGCGCCCAGCTCGTCCGCGCCGCCATCCGCCGCGATGGTCAGGCCCTGAGACAGGCGTTCACCGGCACGGCGTCCGGCGTGATCTTCGCGTTCGCCGCCATCGCCCTGACCACCGTCGCGATCGAAGTCGTCGACGCCCTGTCCGCCGGCCTGTTCAAAGCCGCGAACACGGACATCGCCTCCGCGGTGCGCCGCATCGTCAAGGTCAACCAGATACCCGGCCTGGCCGGACTGGGCTGGCTCGTCGCCGTCTTCGTGGCCCTCGGAGCCGCCATCGGCGCCATCATGTACTGGTGCGTGATGATGGTGCGCAAGGTCGGCATCCTCGTCATGGTCACGTTGGCCGTCTTCGCGGGCGCAGGTGGCGGCTGGGAAGTCGCCCGCCGCTGGCGCAAGGGCTGGATCGAGGCCACCGCCACCCTCGTCGTCTCGAAGCTGCTGATGACGATCATCTTCGTCCTGGGCATCGCCGCCATGGGCAAGACCGAGGCCAAGGACGGCCTGGCCGCGCTCGCCGACGTCCTCGCAGGCATCGTGATCATGATTCTGGTGCTGCTGTGCCCGTACGCCACCTTCAAGTTCGTCCACTGGGCCGCCGAAGGCACCGACGGGGAATCGATTCACCGTGCCGGCGGCGCCGGTGCCCAGCTCGCCAAGCAGCACGCCGAGCGCACCGCGAAGAAGGCCGCCGCGATGGCCGCCAGTGCCGGAACAGGCGGTGCCGCAGCCGGAGCAGGCGCCGGAGCCGGTGCTGCCCCGCAAGGCCCTGACTCGATTCCGGGCGGCGGAGGATTCCCCGGCGACATCGCCCCCAACTCGACCGGCGGTGACAGCCAGCAGAGCCCCCAGGGCGGTGGAGGCGGTGCATCACCCGGCGGCGACGCCGTCAAGTCCGGCCTGGAGAAGGCCGTGCAGCCACCGCCGACCAGCGTCACCGACGACACCAGCGGTCAGGTCGGCGGCAGCCCGTCAGCCGGCGGCACCGGCTCGGGCGCCGCAGCCGGCCAGGCCGGCGGATGGCAGACCACGCCACCGACCACCACCCCGCCACCGCAGGGCGCCCCGCCGTCCCCCGGCCCGCAGACCGCAGGTTCACAAAACCCCGGGACGAGCGGGACGGCATCCCCACCGCCGCCTCCGACCGGCCCCTGACCCTCTGCCCGCCCGCTGGGGGCGGGAGACACCGCGCCTTTCGCCCCCAGCCTCCCCCGCGCCTTCAGGACCATCCCCTTGTCTGATCTCTCCGTCGCCCCGGTCACGGTGAAGTTCCCGCACCGGTCCCGCCGCGGCATCCTCCTCGGCCTGTCCCTACCGCAACTCGTCCTCGTTTCCAGCGCATTGGCACTCCTGCTGGCGACGGTGGTCTCCACCGGGCTGCTCGGCGCCATCGCGCTGGCCCCGCTGTGGGCGGCGGTCGCCGCACTGGTCGCCATCCGGCGCAACGGCCGCTCACTGATCGACTGGGCTCCCATCGTCGCCCGCTACGCACACCGCCGCCGGACCGGGCAGCTCCTCTGGCTCGCCCGGCCCGTCAGCCGGCCCCGGCAGGACGGCATCCTTCACCTGCCCGGCACCGCCGCCTCCCTTCGCGTGGTCACCCCCGGCGACTCCGCCAACGGGGCCTCGGCCGTCCACGACCCGCACCGGCAGACCCTCACCGCCATCGCCCGCGTCAGCAGCAGAGCCTTCGCCCTGCTCGACCCGGCCACGCAGAACCACAATGTGAACGGCTGGGGGCGCACTCTGGCGGGCATCGCCCGCACCGGGCACGTCGCCACCGTGCAGGTCCTGGAGCGCACCGTCCCCGACTCCGGCGACACCCTCGCCCGGCACTGGGCCCAGCACGGACAGCCCGAGGCCCCGGTCGCCGGGCAGATCTACTCCGAACTGGTCGCCTCCGCCGGACCCGCCGCTGCCCCGCACGAGACCTACCTCGCCATCTCACTCGACCTCAAGGCCGCCAAGCGCCTCATCAGCCAGGCTGGTGGCGGGCTCCCAGGAGCATTCACGGTCATGGAGCAGACCACCGCCTCCATCGCCCAGGCCGCCCGCAACGCCGGCCTCATGGTCACCGGGTGGCTCAGCGCCCGGGAGATCGCCGCCGTCATCCGCACCGCCTACGACCCGAAAGCCCTCTCGGCCTTGCAGCAGTGGTCCGACACCGGCCGCGCCGAAGCCGACCCCGCGGCGGCCGGACCCGTCGTCCAGGTCGAGGAGTACGACCGGATCACCACCGACACCGCCCGCCACGTCACGTACTGGGTGGAGAACTGGCCCAGGACCGAGGTGGGCGCCGGATTCCTGCACGGGCTGATGTTCACCGCCGGTGTGCGCAGGAGCCTGTCCCTTATCTACGTGCCGCAGGGGCTCGAGTCCGCGCTGCGTGACGTCCAGCGGAAGAAGGCGGCGATCATCGCCGACGCCAGCGAACGCGCCCGCCGCGGCCAGGTCGACAGCGAGGAAGACTCCGTCGAGTACGCCGACGTCAAGCAGCGCGAGCGGCAGCTCATCGCCGGCCACGCCGACGTCGCCCTGACCGGCCTGGTCACCGTCACCGCCGACACCGACGCCCTCCTCGACGCCGCCTGCGCACAGATCGAGACCGCCGCCGTCACCGCCAGCGTCGACCTGCGCCGCCTCAACTACCAACAGCCCGACGCTTTCAGCCTCGCAGCGCTGCCCCTCGCCCGCACCGCCCTGTGACCCCTGTCCCCGGCGGCAGGAAGGAACGTAACCCCTTTGCCCCCTCCTCCGCGCGCCGACGACGCGCCCCCCTATCTCCGCGCCGCTACCGCCGGAGTGCGCCACCACACCCGTGCCCTGAACCGGTCGGCGCCACGCGGCCCGGCGGACCGAGTCCACCTCGACGTGCTCCACGCCCACCTCACCGCCCTGCACCAGCTCCTCGACCAGCTCGCCGAGACCACGCGCCCTGCGCATCCGGCCGCGGGCCGGCACCTCGCCACAGCGAACACGCGACTGTGGCAGGCCACCGCCGAAGTCCACACGGCCTTCCACCTCATCCCCGCCATCACTGAGAACGCCACCGAGTGCCGACCCGAGCGGCTCCCGGACGGACCGCCGGTCCTCACGATCTGCCAGCGCCACCTCGCCGCCGGACACACCATCCGCCGCAAGACCACCCCCACCGACCTCCGCACGCACACCACCGCGTGCGTCCGATGAGCACCATCCGCCGAAACGAGGGCCCCCGATGAGCCACCGGCCCGCCCGCCGTGCCACCGCCAGCCCACTGTTCACCCCGCACGGCACCGACCGGGCCAGCCGCAAGGCCGCCCGCCGCCAGCTCGCCGAAGCCGCCGCCAAGGCCCGCGCCGAAGCAGCCGCCCAGCCGGCGGGCGCCGCGCCGGCCGAGCACGAAACACCCGCACCCCTCTACCCGCCGAGCGGACGCCCCGGACCTGCGTCCGCCCGCGGGAACCGCCTGAAACTGCCGGCCCACCGCATGACCACCGCCATCGCAGCCGGCGCGTACCCCTTCCTCGCCGAAGGGGGGCTCGGCGCCGAAGGCATCTACATCGGCCGCGATGTCCACGCCGAAGCATCCTTCGTCTTCGACCCGTTCGCCCTGTACGGCAAAGTCGAGGGCTTCACCAACCCGAACGTGCTGCTCGCCGGCGTGATCGGCCAGGGCAAGTCCGCGCTCGCCAAGAGCTTCGCGCTCCGGTCGGTCGCCTTCGGATACCGCATCTACGTACCCTGCGACCCCAAGGGCGAATGGACACCCGTCGCCCACGCCCTGGGCGGTACATCCGTCGCCCTCGGCCCCGGACTACCCGGCCGCCTCAACCCGCTGGACGCCGCGCCCCGGCCAGAGAGCATCGCCGAGGCGGACTGGGTCGGCGAGATCCGCAAGCGCCGCCTCCTCCTGCTCGGCTCGCTGGCCCGCACCGTCCTCGGACGGGACCTGCTGCCCATGGAGCACACCGCCCTCGACGTCGCCCTCGACGCCGTCGTCACCAACGCTGACGCCACGGCTCGCACCCCGCTTCTCGGCGATGTCGCCGCCGCCCTGAACAACCCCACCGCGCTCGAAGAGGCCGCAGGGATGATGTCCGGCCGGCTCGGCGACGCGGCCCGCGACCTCGCCCACGCCATGCGCCGCCTGGTCCACGGCGACTTGGCCGGCATGTTCGACGCCCCCTCCACCGTGCGCTTCGATCCCAACACGCCGATGCTCACCATCGACCTGTCCCGGCTCGGCGGCTCCGGAGACGACACCGCCCTCGTCCTCGCCATGACCTGCGCCTCCGCATGGATGGAATCCGCCCTCACCGACCCCCGCGGCGGCCGACGCTGGATTGTCTACGACGAGGCATGGCGCCTGATGCGCCACGTCGGCCTGCTCCAGCGCATGCAGGCCCAGTGGAAGCTGAGTCGCGGCCTCGGCATCGCCAACCTCATGGTCATCCACAGGCTCAGCGACCTGCTCACAGCCGGCGACGCCGGATCACAGGGCCGCGCCCTCGCCGAGGGGCTTCTCGCCGACTGCTCCACCCGCATCATCTACCGGCAGGAGACCGACCAACTCCACGCCGCAGCCTCACTGCTGGGTTTGACCTCCGTCGAAACCGAAGCCATCGCCCACCTCAACCGCGGGCGCGGCCTATGGAAGGTCGCCGGGCGATCATTCATCGTTCAACATCTTTTGCATGCGCACGAGCTGGCGCTGTTCGACACCGACGCCCGTATGCACTGAAAACCCCATCCGCCCCACCGGACGCATCGCCTCCCTTCTTTACACCCAGGAGATCCCCATACAGTTCCATCCGACCATCCTGCTCTTCCCCACACTCGACGAGGACGATCTCAAGGCCCTCGCCGACAACATCAAGGAACACGGGCTGTTGCACCCCGTCGTTCTCGACCTCAGCGGCCAGATCATCGATGGACGCCACCGTCTGAAGGCTTGCGAGATCGCAGGCATCGAGCCCTCGTTCACCACGTACGAAGGCGACCCCGACAGCTACGCCTTGTCCGCGAATATCCACCGACGCAACCTGACCAAGGGCCAGGTGGCCATGATCACGGCCAAAGCCTGTTCACTGAGTGAACAGAGCGGGCGTTCACCGAGTGAACACTCCTCCCGTTCACTGAGTGAACGCCTGGGAATCTCGCTGGGCACGGTAGGAAAGGCAAACGTCGTGCTTCTGCACGCCCCTGACCTCGTGGACCTGGTGATCAGTGGCGCCACAGCACTCAACGAGGCGTACGCCGTCGCCCAGGAGAACAAGGCCAAGGCCAACTCCGCCGAGGTCCAGCTCGCCCGACTGCGTGAGGAGGACCCCGAACTGGCCGACCGGGTCGTCGAGGGCAACCTGAGTCTGGCCGGCGCGTTGGCAGAGCGCACCGAGCGTGTCGAAGAGGACAAGCGGCAGCGCCGGGTGGCGACCCGGCTGCTGGACGAGGTAGTCCCTCCGCTCGCCCAGGCCCGTGGCACCCGGACGTTCAGCCGGTACGACCCCGCGTACGCCGCCGGCACGCCCATCACCCGCGAGATCATCGCGCACGCCATGACGGCGCTGGCCGAAATGGATCAGGTCTGGCAGGAGCGTGATCTGCCGTGACGACCACCGCTGACCTGCGCCTGCAGCACATCGTCGAGAAGACGGCTGTAGCTCTCACCGACACCGCCGGCCGATTCCACAAGCGCCATCTCACCGATGCAGTGCGCGAACAGCTCGCACGCGAGGAAGCCGACCCGCACATCAAGGCCGCAGCCCTGGAAAAGCTCGCCCAGAGCCTTGTCACCGGGTTCGGTGACCACCGCAATCCGCGCCGCAGGCGAACCAACGGGCTGTTTCACCCCCAGGACGTCATCAAGTTGGGCAACGGAATCTGGGTTTGGATGGCCCGCGCCACCGACTCCGACCTGGTCGAGTGGCGCCGGCTGTCGAGGAAGAACCGGGTGCGCGTCGATCAGGCGGACAACGAGGTCCAGGACTACACGGACGAACGTCTCGACGCCTTCCGCGCCTGTACCGACGTCCTCTACCTCGAAGACCTGGAGCGGGGGGTGGTTTGGTTGGAGAAAAACCACACAGAACCAACCAACCCCCTTCGGGTTGGGACACACAAAACAAACACCCCCGACCCCCCCATTCACCACCAACC
>NZ_JBVICA010000019.1:35654-151399 GCF_055573115.1 Streptomyces sp. NPDC030222 | reverse complement strand
CGGGAAGGGAAAAAGGAGGGTTGAGGAAACACACGAACGACTTTTTTTCTTTTTTCCTCTTTTGTCTCCCTTTCTTCTCCCGGGAGGGGGTGGAGCGCGTGGTGTTCGGCTGGGCCGAACACCACGCCGACTAGGCCGACCTTTTCGGATCGCGAGCACACGAACCACATGCCCGGGCCCGCCTGGTCAGCAACGGACCATCGACCTCAAAGCCGCTCGCAACGAGCAACTGGATCGGACCTCTCCCTGTCGTACCCAGATCACGAACGGCATGACGCCTCGGCCAGCACACTTCACCGCTATGCCCGTCGCGACGCCGAGCCCTTTCTGGCCGCACACCCGTTCCCGGACGAGCCGCTACCGCTCCCCGATCTGACTCCCTACCTCACCGCACTCGCCGAGGCCGAGACGCCCGCCGAGGTCAGCGCCGTCACCCAGCGGCTCGTCGACGTGACCGCACCCCTGCTCGACCACATCGCCGGCCACTTCGTGGCCATAGCCCTCTGGGCCGGCCACGAGCACCGTCACACGCCACAAGCAGTGCGCCTCCTGCGCGAAGCTGCCCACGGTGTCCGGTCGGCCCCGACGAAGGTCGCCCAGGCCGACATGGAGAACCTGCTGGCCCACTACGCCCCGCCCGCGGTGAGCCCGGGCGAAGGACAGCCCGCCCGGCCGGCCGCACCACGTCCCTCGCCCTTGGGCCCTTCGACCGCCTCCGGCCCTCCGCGCTCCCGCCGCTAGACGCGCACCAGCCCCCTCATCGCCTCGAAAGCACATGCTCACACTTCGCACGGATCTCTCCGCGTTCGCCACCGCCCTGGCAGACCGGCTGCCCGGCCAATGGAACAGCGAGTACGTCCGACACGACTCCTCCGACGAGCAGTTCGTTGCCACCGAGAGCCTCTGGGACGTCGGCCACGTCGACTACATCGTCAGCCAGTACGTCCTGGGCCACCACGCCGTGCTGCACGACCAGGACGGACGCAAGCTCTACGTCACCGACCGGCCCTTGTACCGGCACCAGTTCGTCGTGGCACCGCTCGAGCCCGATGGGCCCGGCATCAAGCCCCACCACTTCTCCGGTGTCGAGGAGCCGAACGGCATCGCCGTCCCCGACCAGCCTGCGCAGGCATCCGCCCGGGTCACCCTTCGCCTGCTGCCCCGCTACCAGCAGGCCCTGGACAGCGTGCTGCACAAGGCGGCGGTCCAGCCCGAGCCCCCGCTCCGGCCCGGACCGCCGCAGGTGGCCGACGTCGTCACCCTGGCCTGGTACGAGGACGGCGCACTCGGCACGCCGTACAAGAGCGTCCCCGCCGACGCCCGTATGACGCTGTACGCCCTCGGGTTCCAGTACCACCCGCACCAGGCCGCGTTCCTGCTGCCCGCCGCGTACGGCGAGGACGGCCGCGCGCTCAGCCTGCGGGCACTGGTGCACCACCTCGCCCAGAAGGGCATCGGCGTGAACCTCCGCCACACCACCACGCCGGCCACCACGTCCCCGCGCCTCCCCGTTCCCTCGCCGCCCAGCGCCGCTGCCGCCGCGCACCACCGGTAAACCGACTCCGGACCGCAGCCCCCTTCTTTTTCCACAAGGAGCCCCCATCCCCCCTGCTCGCCATCGCCGCACCCTGCCCGTGATCACCGCAGCTCTCGCTGTCGCCCTGGCCGCGACCGCCTGCACCAGCACCGACAGCAACCCCTCAGCCAAGAAGACGGCCCCCAGCGCCAGCGCCGCGCCGACCCCCGCCCCCGCACTCACCCCTGCGCAGGCACGCGACGCCATCACTCACTACTCAACGACCAACAACCTCGCGCACGTCAAGAACGACCGCGCGCTCCTCGACACCGTCGAGGGCGGCCCCCAGTACGCGATGTCACTGGCCGACCTCAAGCAGGACGAGGCCCTGCCGAACGCCGACCGCAAGCCGTATCGGCCCTGGTCCTACGACCTCTCGGCCACCGACCTCTACATCCCGCGCCTGAAGGACGGACAGCAGCGGTGGTTCGCCGCCGTCACCCGCGCCGGCAGCCAGCAGCAGTACGCCCGCGTCCTGATCCTGGCCGAGAACACAAAGTCGAAGCAGTGGGAAATGGTCGCCACCGTCGACATCGACAATCCCAAGCAGCTCCCGCAGATCGTGCTCGACAAGGACGGATACGCCACCGCGGTCGACGCTGCCTGGCAGTCCCTGGCCGCACCGGTCGGCGTACTGCGCTCCGCCGTCACGGACAACTTCGCCACCGGCGGCGAGCTGACCGGGAAGAAGGTCTTCACCTCCACCGAGACCTCGAAGCGGCAGATCAAGGTCCACGACGAGACGACCAGGAAGTTCGGCCCGCGCGGCACCACCCGCTTCGCTGCCGCCGAACCGGAGTTCACCGACGCGTACGCGCTGAAGACGACCACGGGCGCACTCGTCGTCTTCTCGCACACCCACAGCCAGCACGACGCGGTGACCGCCCCGGGCCTGGGGATCGTGCCGGAGAAGCACGACCGGGCATGGCTCGGCACCAGCCCCCGCCCCGCCTTCACCTACACGTTCACCTGCTCGGACATCGCCGCAGTCCCGAGCGCGCCGGAGCCGTCCAGCCTCCTCGGCTACGGCTGTCGCCGCACCGACGCCGAGGCCGCTGGCCCCAGCACCTCCGTCTAGAAGGTCCCGTGCCCCAGAATCCCGACTTCGAGTTGTACGACAACGTCGGCCGCGACGCCGACCAGATCGCCGCCGCCCGATACGGCATCGCCACCCGCGGTGATCTGCTCCGCTGGGCCAGGCGGGACGCCGAGCCGTTCCTGGCCAAGCACCCGCTGCCGGACGAGCCGCTGCCGAGCCCTGACCTTGCCCCGTATCTCGCCGCACTCGCCGCCGCGCAGACCCCGGCCGAGGCCAGTGCCGTCACCCAGCGCCTGCTGGACGCCGCCGACCCCATCCTGCGTGCCGTGAGCGACTACCTCCTCGCAGCCGCCCAGTGGCGCGGACAGCACCGCGGCGCGGAGAAGGGTTCGCCGCCCAAGCTGCTGATGGAAGCGGCCAGCCGCAGCCTGTCCGTGACAGCCATCGCGGACCAGGCCGATCTCACCATCCTGCGGGCCGAATACGACCCCGCGCCAGCACCAAAGCTCCCGCCGCCGGGCCGGACCGAAACGTCGCCCAGGCTCCCCCCGGCTCCCCCGCCCGCCGGCCCGACACCCGGCCGGTAACCGCTCTCCTTGGAGGCGCCTGCTGTCGACCTTCCAAGTCGGCACCCCGCTCAGCCGCGCCGAGCGCAACACGCGGACACGGCCGGCTATCGAAGCCTGGCTCGCCCACGGCGAGCCGTTCCTTCGCCAGGCCCGAGCAGCGGCCCCGCACCAGCGCCCCGCCCTGGCCATCTCGGCGCCGCCTCGTGCTCTCCCGCCGGGCCGGCCCGCACCACGCCGCTGACCTGCGGCACCACCACCGTAAGGAGCCCCCTTCCCTTTGGATCCTGGCACCCACTTCGCTTTCGGCACTCACGAGCAGCACGGCTTCGTCGCCGCCTTCACTTCCTCCATGCCCGCCCACCTGGCCCACTGGTTCCTCGTGCGGGAGCAGTTCGAGCCCGTCCCCGACCAGCCGGGACTCTTCCGGCTCACCGAGCCCGAGCGCGACGGTTCCCGCCGCACCCGCCAGGCCGTGCACGACCTGCGTCAGAAGGGGTACGCCGTGCACGCCGACGTCGCCCTCGACCCCGCCGCCTCGGCGAGCCCGCCCCGCCCTGTCCGGCCCAACGGGCTGATGGAACGGCGCAGCCGCATCGCGCAGGCCGCTGCCGGCCGGTCATCCCAGCGCGGCACGGCGCCCACCATCACGCCGCCGGCAGCCCGGCTGCCGATCCCGCCGAAGCCCACCTACGCGCCCACCGTCCACCTCACCGTCTCCGCGACCGGGCGGGTTCGGTGAATTCGGGCAGCGGGCCGATCCGCATCACCCGCGGACCGGGTGGCGAGGTTGAAGTCGACGGCGCCTTCGATGCCTTCGCCGCCGATGTCCTGCGACGGGCGGGCTTTCTGTTCGAGCCGTCCCTGCGCGGGCAATGGATCCGCCTCCCGTTCGACCTGGGCGAGGCGTGGGAGAACGAGCACGCGACCTGGGCTGCCGAAATGCTGTCGGCCGCCCGCTACCGAGTCGACCTCGACCCGACGCTGCGCACGCCCACGACCAACGCGCCGCCGGCGGCGGCCAGCCGCCTCACGATCGGCTCCCAGGCGGGCGAGCCGACCCTCGTGGCCGCCCCGCCATCGGCATCCGTGATCAGCGCAGGCCGGCACCGCTGACAACCGACCACGAGGAGGAACCGATCCCCGACACCCGACAGACTGCGGTGACCGTCCTCGTCTCACGGGCCCGCGACTTCCGGTTGCGGATGGCCGTCATTGACCGCGCGGCCGAGGCTGCGCTCGACGCCACCCGGGACCGCTACGGACGCACCGTCCACCACGAGGCCGCCGCTGCTGCCCGTGCCCACCGCAATCAGGCCGCCGTCGAGGCATACGCCGCGTATCTCGCCCGGCATGCCGACCAACTGCTGGACACAGCACGCCGCGCTCTCGACAAGCTGCCGCCCGCCCGGCACGTCTCGGCGTGGCGAGACCTGCTCGACAGCCTCGCCTCCTCCCACACGGAGATCGTCCGCGTTCTCGACCGGCCCGACGTCCCCGGCTCGGACGCCGAACGCGAACAGCACAAGGCCGTGTGGCCGCACCTCGCCGTCTGGGCGGATCACAGCTCCATCGCCACCGACCTCGCAGACCAGCACCACCGGCCCGAACCTGAGCTGAGCGACGAGGAACGTCAGATGTGGACCGCGAGGGCCCAATCGGCGCAACTACGAGGCGCACTGGACCTGATCGAGTCGTGGTACGTGGCCGACGGCCGCCGCATCACGCTCGCCCATCTCGTCCAGGACGACGACTCCACGGTGGTCGCTCTCGCCGGAGATCCAGGCGCGCCGGGCTGGGAGGTCATCGGGCACTACGAACACGAGTACGCGGCCGGGCAGGCGCTGCCGCGAGCGGTCCCGCCCGGAGTCCTGCGACCCGAGGCCGCGTCCCGGTTCAACCGTCCCGAGCCTGCCCCCGAACGGCCCCTGCAGGAGCTGGTCCAGGAGGTTGTCGAGGCCCGCGCCGCCGGTGACGTGTCCGAGGTGCTGCTCAGTGCCACGCAACAGGGATACGGCGCCGGTCCGATGGTCCGCCTGCAGCACGTCCTGTCCGCCGCCGCCGAGTTCTCATACGCCCTCGACACCGTCCAGGGCCGGCAGATCGGTGCACGGCTCGACGTACTCGGCCGGCAACTGGCCTTCCTCGCCCGCGAAGTCCACGACGTCGCAGAGGACCTCGGCGCCACCGTCGCCGTCCTTCCACCGCACCGCGCCCCCAAGCCCCCGCGGATCCGGCCGCGCCCCGCCCTGGGCACCACGCCCCCGGCGCCGCCCCGCACCACGGCCCCCGCGCGCCACCCATAAGCTCCCTGACAGAAAGCTCCCGTTGCCCCTGACCGCCTCGACGGCCCCGGCACCGCGCATCACCTACCGCGCGGTGCTGGGCAGCCCGTACGTCGCCCGCCTTCTCGGCGGCACCCTCACCGGCCGCCTCCCCAACGGCATGGCTCCCATCGCGATCCTGCTGTGGATCACCGCCAACGGCAGCAGCCTCGCCTTCGGCGGCCTGCTCAGCGCCCTGTACGGGCTGGCCTCCGCGCTCGCGCAGCC
Organism: Streptomyces sp. NPDC030222; assembly: GCF_055573115.1. Lineage (NCBI taxonomy): Bacteria > Bacillati > Actinomycetota > Actinomycetes > Kitasatosporales > Streptomycetaceae > Streptomyces > Streptomyces sp. NPDC030222. The sequence continues at coordinate 145,666 of NZ_JBVICA010000019.1, read as the reverse complement.
GGTCAAGGGACGCCTGATGGACCGCTACGGGCAGACCGCCGTACACGTCCCCACCGCCCTGCTCAACTCCAGCCTGCTCCTGGCCCTTCCCCTGGCTGGCCCCCACGGGGAGGGGGCGCTCGCCACGGTGATCGTGGTCGCGGCCGGTCTGAGCACGCCACCCCTGGAAGCCGGCATGCGAGCCCTGTGGCCCGGTGTGCTGCCCGGACGGCGACTTCGGCACGCAGCCCTTGCCCTGGACACCGGCACACAGGGCCTGCTGTACATCGTCGGCCCCCTGCTCGCCGCCGCGCTCGCCGCGGTACACAGCCCCTCCCTCGCCCTCGCCGCCACCGCCGTCCTCGGCCTGGCCGGCACGACGGTCGTCGCCACCGCGCCGCCGTCGCGCCAATGGGCGCCCGCACCGAGGAACCCCGGCGACACACCGGCACAGCGGCTGCACTCCCCCGGCCTGGTGCTGCTGTTCATCTCCCTCGCCGGTATCGGCTTCGCGATCGGCTCCCTAAACGTGTGGGCCGTCGCCATGGCCGAGACCCATGGCAAGGACATGCTGTCCGGCCTGCTGCCCGCGGCTTTCTCGACCGGCAGCTTCCTCGGCGGACTCCTCTACGGGCGCCGCACCTGGCCCAGGTCCGCCACCCACCAACTCCTGGTCGGCGCAGGTGGGTTCCTGGCGGGGTGGCTGCCTCTGCTTGCTCTCCCCGGTCCGTACGGCGCCACCGTCGCGGTCGTCGTGCCCGGCGCGTTCCTCACCGTCGTGGTCGCCTGCGCCTACGTGACCACCGACACCCTCACCCCTGCGGGCCGCACGAGCGAGGCGTACGCGTGGCTGATCCTGTCGATCGGCGTAGGGCAGGCCGCCGGCACCGCCCTCGCCGGCCGCCTCGCCGGTCACCCCCTCGCCAGCGCCGCGCTGCCCGCTGCCGGAGCAGCCTTCGCCGTAGCCGTCCTGCTCCTCGCCCGACCCCGCCTCTCCCGATGCGGGCACGGCCCGCACCGCCGCCTTCGGCCGCCCCGGTGCGCGCGCACCTGAGCGCTCGACACCGGCACCCCTCTTTCTGCAACCGATCAAGGAGATTCATCCATGGCTGTCCGAACGACCTGGAATGTTGTCCACACCTGTGGACCCAGCGTGGATCACGACCTTTCGAACCGTCCCGCCGACAAGCGCGCCGGCTTCGCCCGTTGGCTCGGTGGCCGGGACTGCACCGACTGCTGGAAGGCATCGCGCGAGGCCGACACCGAGTCCAAGGAGCAGTGGCTCGCCGCCAAGCGAGCCGAGGAGCAGCAGGCCGCCGCCGAGTGGGCTGCGAAGTTCGACATGCCGGCACTGGAGGGCCCGGAGCGGGCTCTGGAGTGGGGTGAGCGTTCCCGCCACCAGCCGATGACCGCCGCGCACACCGCGCTCGTCGTCGAAGGCACTTGGGACGAGGCGGACTGGGCGGAGCTGGAGGAGAAGGCCCGCACGATCAGCCGCGCCGGATGGTGGATCGACCAGCGGGACACAGAGGGCGCTGACCTGCTCGAACTCCTCGACGCGGCCACCGAGGCGGACAAGGGGACGGAGAACCCGTTCCGCTGACAGCGGCGGAACATAGCCGAGGATCGCCGGTTAGCCAAACCGGCGATCCTCCGGACCATTGGTCCTCCCACCGCCACCCGCCCCGCGTGGAAGGATCCTCATGAGCCTGCCCCCGACCACCCCGGCCTTCGCGCCGACGCCCGACCCGCTCACCCCGGACCGGGACATCACCCACGCCCACTTCCAGGCCGGCGACCAGGTCGTCGTCCTCAAGGGAGTTGCCGGCGGGGAACTGTGGGGGGATTCGATGCGCATCGTCGCCCCGTCCTGGCACACCCCGACCGACGAGGACGGATGGCGACTGCGGGATGCGACCGGCGGAGCACAGTCGTTCATCACCGCGCACCCCCGCTACCTCGTGCACCTCTCCCGCCGCTGTCCGGACTGCCTGATCTACCTGCGCGCCATGGAGGACCACCTCCTGCCGAAGCACACCGGAGACGACACACTGATCGACTGCGGCTGGTACACCATCACGGCGCTGAACCAGCTCGTCCACGTCGCCGATGCCCTGGGTGACCGGTGATGCCGCGCGTCAACGAGCGCTCCATCGCCGCCCACGAACCCCTCGGCGACGCTCTGCACGCCGGGTATCAACCGACGAGGGCCTGACAGAGCACACCGTAGTCGCGGGCTTGGACTTCTACACCCTGGACGACGAACACGGGACGTGGGCGTCCGCCCAGTGGTCCGAGCACCTCGACGACCCGCTCATCGAGCACCCGTTCGCCACCAGCCCTTACGGGGACCGGCGGGCGAGCTTTCACCTTGATGCCCGGCTCCACCCCGACGACCGTGACCTGAACGGTGCGCAGTGGGCCGAGGTCGGCCACCGCCTCGCCCGAGCCGCCGGGATCGAGATCCCCGGCGACGAAGCCGGATGCCGCTGGATCGCCGTCCAGGCCCAGCCGGGACGCCTTGATGTGACCGCTCGCCATGGTCCTCTCGCAGCTCGCCGACGAGCAGTCCGGCTCGCTGGCCGCGGTCCGCGGACTCGTCGAACATGCCGCCCACCGGATCGCCTTGCAGCCGAGTGCCGCCAGCGACGACACGGCGCACAGCCTGGAGCTGATCGCCCGCCGTCTCTACCGCATCCAGCAGGACCTCGACGCAACGGCAACACGCCTGACCGGCCCGCCCGGCATGCCCCCAGCGCCTTCCGCCGTGCGGCACACCACACGTAGATCACTGAAGGAGAAACGTCTCTTTGACCCTGGCCGACCGCTTCCTGTTCATCCGCCGCGACCCGCACTCCGCGGAGGTCCTGGCCCGCGGCGGCGACGGCGAGGCCCACGGCGTTCTCGAGCGCGCGGGCTTCGTCCCGGTGGTCCGCGTCCATGAGACGCACCACCGCGCCCCCACCGGCCTGGACGGGCACGACGAGGCCCGTCTCGCCACCGAAGCCGTGGCCCGACTGCGGGCCGTCGGGTACCACGTTGACTGCGACGACGACTTCGACACCGAGCGTCGCCCGGCCTGTGACCTGCCGCTGGGTTCCTCAGTGGCCCATCTCGCCGAGCGGATCCGGCAGGCCACCACCACCGAGGAGGCGGCCGACGTCCTTACCGAGCTGACCGCCTCGCACGACGGCATCCTCGCTGCCCTCGAAGACGTACTCGTCGCGACAGCCGAGTTCCACGACGGCCTCGGCGGCGCGGCTGACCCGCACATCGCCCGCCGTCTGCGCTACCTCGCCGACGAGCGCCTGCCCCTCATCCGCGGCGATCTCGCCCACACGCGCAACGCGCTCGCCGACCGGCACGCTGTGCTCCCCGGCCGCAGCACCTGCACCCAAGAGGTCCCGGCCGGCGAGCGTGAACGGTCGGCCGTGTGCGCCTGCCCACCGGCCCCGCGCACCGTGCCGGCACCGCCCCCGGCCGTCACTGGGCTGCGCCGCTGACCCCTCACCCCTCGCCCAAGGACACCATGCACGACCACGAAGATTCCGAGCGCCTCGCCTCGTTCGCCGACGTTCTCGCCGGCGAACTGCCCGATACCTGGGCCAGCGCCTACCACTCACCCGAGCACAAGGACGACCTTGCCGAACTCGCCGACCGGATATGGGACCTGGACCTGGTCGCCGAGGCGCTCGCCGAGCATCCGCTGCGGCACGCCGCCGTCCTGACCCGACAGGACGGCGCCCAGCTGGCCGTCCTCGACCGGCACGACGAACTAGGCGGCTTCCTCATCGCCGCCGTCGGCCCGCGTGCTTTGCCCGACGAGGCGTACCGCGGCATACGGGAACCGAACGGGATCGCCCTGAGCGACGACCCCTTCCTGAGCGCCGAGCTGGTCGCCGGCGACCTGCTGGCCCGCTACGACGCCGCGCTCGCCCAGGCCCGCCACAACGCAGCCGCGGCCGTCCATCCGTCTCAGCCTGATCGTGTCGTCCTGACCTGGCAGCAGGACGGCAGCCTCGCCGCCGCCCCCGTGGGCGAGACGGCCTCCGCCGTACTGGCCGCGGGCGGCTTCGTCCACGATGAGCAGACCGGCATCTACCGGCTGAGCGGCGACGACACCGCCGAGCAGGCCCGCGCCGTGCGCGAGACGGGACAGCAGCTGGGCGCCCACGGCATCGCCGTCGCCCTCCAGCACCCCTCCGGCCGCATCGCGCCCACCGCCACTGCGCCGGCCACGCCGCCGGCCCTGGCTACGGCCCGGATCACGACCGCCAGGTCCGGCCCGGCAACTCCGCGCCACCGCTGAACAGGAGAACTGCCTATGGGCAATCGTGCCGATGATTGCGGCACCGACGTCGAGATCTACACCAAGGCCCTGACCACCACGATCTACGCAGCAACCCCGACCGGAGCGCCACACAGGCTCCTAGACCTGCTCGACCGGCTGGGCCTTCAGCGTCAGGAGGTCCGCACCGCCGGCCCCGTCTACGTCTGGCACATCGTCCCCGAACATCTCGACGACGCCGAGCAGAAGCGCCTGGCGAGCCGCGCGATCCCCTCCCTGCTCATGGCCGGATACAAGGTCAACATCGACCCTGATCTGTTCGACGAAGCCGCCTACCAGCAGGCCCTAACAGAGATCCGCTCCGGCCAGATGCGCCCTGCCGCGAAGACCCCGCCGCAGCCTGCTGCTCCCGCCCACCGACCGCCTTCCCGCCGCACCTCATAAGCCCGATGGCGGCCCCGGCGCCCTTGCCGGGGCCGCCTCCCACCGACCGGAGAAACCCGTAACACCCCGCATCACCCCGCCCCTCTCCCGTTCCCTCAAGCCCCGCCTGGCCACCGCCCTGTTCCGCCGCTACCTCCGCGCCTGCATCCCCACCGGCCCCGACCGCCCCTTCCCGGCATCTGGGGCACGGCCCGAGGCGGCTCTGCCCGAGGTACGGCGGATCGGCCACCGCCACCATCACTGATCCGACCAATGTCCTGGAGGAGCATGCCCCACCCCACCTCGCACCTGGTGCAGCTGGCCGACGAGATCGCCCGTCAGCTCGGCCAGCTCGGCGACCACCTCGCGATACTCCCGCCCCATGAGGCCACGCAGGTCATCGCACGCGTTGTAGACCCCGCGGACGGCGTGCTCGGCGGCGTCACCCACCTTGTCTCCGTCAGCAGCCGGTTTGCCAAGGAACAGGCCGAGCGCGGCGCACTGCCGGCCGAGATGTGGCTCGCCCTTGGGCGGGCTGCGAACGAACTCGACGCCATCGGCGACGACCTGGACGACCACCGTGAGATCCTCCAGCACGTCAGCGACCGGGCCCACGCCGGACCGGCGAAGCCGCCTGCCCCTGCTCCGCTCGTTGTCCGGCGACGCCGGTGAGAGGAAAGCAGTGGCAGGGCTGGGGGCCGGGCGAGCAGGCCGAACAGCACTACCTCGTTGAGCCCCGTACCCTCGCCGGCGGCGGCGACCTGCGCCACGTCTCCGAGTTCCTGCGTGCCTCCGGCTGGCGCGACAAGTCCAAGAGCGGCGGTCCGCTCTTCCTGGAGAGTCCCGACTGTACGGTCCGCGTCTCCTACGACCCCTACGTGCTGCCGGGCGGGTGGACGATCCACGGCAAGCCGGCCGGGCACCAGGACGAGTGGCTGGTAAACCTCGGCCGGCAAACCCCGGTGGAGATCGTCGCCGGTCTGACCGATGCCCTGACCCGCCCCCGCTCCGCCCACGCCCCCAACGTCTGGGCACCTCTGCACGAACAGCGTTGGCGCACCCCGCCCAACACGGAGCACGTCACCGCAGTGAGTCCCGACGGATCGGCGTGGATGCAGTACCACCAGGACCCGAACGGCGAGGCGATGTGGTGGTCCGGCGCCAAGGACCAGCAAGGCAACGGCTGGACCGCCAGCTTCACCGCCACCACCCCGATGCACCTCGTGCAAGCCTTCTCCGCCACGCTCGCCAGCCCCGAGCCCGTGATGCGCCCGCGAGGACGCGTCCCGCACAGCGGACAGATCCGGACCACGTCCGTCTCCGTCCTGCCCTCCCAGCTCAGCGCCTGGCAGCAGGCCCGCATCACCGCCGCCCGCGCCGCCACCTGGGCCCGCAACTCCTGGGCCGCCGGCCGGCCCCGCACCACAACCCGCCCCCACGCCCACGCCGGCGGCACCCGCGCCCGCCGCTGACCCCAAACCCAACGATCCAAGGAGCCCCGTGCCCGCACTGACCCCAGACACCATCCGCACCGCTACCGAAACCCTGACCGACCTCACCGACTACCTGCGCGACAACCCCGACCCGGCCAAGGCGCTCGCGCTCGTCGAGCCGCTGCTCGACGAATACACGGGCGTCCCCGTTCAGCTGGCCGACACCCTGCGCGCCCTCGCCCGCACCCTGCAGGACCACCCGGCCATCCCGCGCACCACCGAAACCGACCTCCTGATCGCAGAGCTGCGCACCGCGGCGTGGGAGCAGTCCGACCAGCACGTCCTCCACTACGTCCTCGACGGCCTCCGCGATCACTTCGACAGCACGCCTTCAGACGTGCCGGGGCGCGGCCGGTGCCGGTGAGCGAACGGCAGCTCGCCACCTTCGCCGACACGCACGCCTGGCGGATCCCGTTCGACACCACCCCCCGCCACCTCGCAGGCCCCGGCGACGCCCGCCACGTCACCCACGGCCTTGCCGCGGCCGGATGGACCCGCACGTCCGACCCGCTGAGCCCCGAGATCGTCCTGCGCAGCCCCGACCACCGTCACAGCCTGCAGTTCGACCCGCAGGTGGCGGCTGCGGGCCGAGCCCACCGACACCGAGCCGGGCTGGTACGCCGAATTCGGCGAACTCGTCCCCGCCGAGATCCTCGCCAGCCTCACCGACGCCCTCGTCTCCCCCACCCCGGCCCGACGCATCGACCCGTTGCAGGTGCTGGAGTCGGCGGGCTGGCTGCTCAACGGGCAAGACGCTGCTCACACGCCTGACGCCATGTGCCACGTGGAGCAACGCCTCCGAGCGGGGCGAGAGCACCGCGTACTGGCATGTGGAGACCTATGAGCCGGGACACGGCACCCCGATGGGCCGCCGGATCTGGCACGCCTGGTTCGACGGCCGCACCCCTGCCCATCTGGTCGACGCCTTCATCACCGCGCTCGCCGACCCCGCCCCGCTCCAGCGCGGCATGTACGACCGCACCGCCCACCACAGCGTCGTGCAGAAACCGAGCCCGCTCACACCCGAGCAGATCGTCGAAACGCACACCACCCGACTCGCCGGCATCCGCAAACAAGCACGCGCCGCACACCGCCAGCACCGGCCGGACGCCGCGACACCGCCGAAGGCCGGCACCGTCCGTTCACCCGCTCGCCGCTGACCCCGACAGGACACCCCACCATTTCCTTCGATCCCACCGCCCACCGCGAACTCCTGCGCCACCTCGACGGCTTCGTCCGCGACAGCAAGAAGATCCTCGACGCCTGGGACGCCTACTCCGACGAGCACACCGGCCTCGACGGCTGGCCCTACGACGACCACGCCTACGGACTCCGCCAGAGCCAGCGCGACGCCGACACCGCCGAAGCGTTCGAAACCGTCCACGCCGGCGCCCGCCACCTGCTGGCCACCGCCGAGACCCAGCTCGCCCAACTCCCCGCCCGCGCCGTACAGAACCACTGGGTGTGGCAGCTCGGCGTCCTAGGGGATGCACTGGACCGCCTCGACGCTCTGCACGAGGAGTGGCTGCAGACCCGCGACAGCCTCCCCATCGCCGCCCGGCCCGGCACCCCGGCCTACGACGACGCTCTCACCGAGTACCACGCCGAAGCGTGGAGCTACCTCGACGACTGGGCCTCCCACGGCAAAGCCGTCCTCGACATCAACACAGCCGCCCGGCACGCCCCCTCAACCCTGGCCCCGCCGCCGACCGTGACCACGGTCCCCTCGTCCGGCCGGACCTACACGGTGCGGAAGTGACCATGCCCAAGACCCCCGAGATCGTGGAAGTCGACTTCATCGCGCCGCGGCAACTCGCCGGCGGCGGGGATCCCGCCTGGGTCACCGTTCCCCTGCACCGGGCCTGCGGATGGAGCTACGGCCACGACCCCCTGATGCCGCGCGTCATCCTCTCCAGCCCCGACCAGAAGGCGCTCCTGCGACTGGAGCCCGATCCCGACGGTCAGTGGTGGACGCTCCACCACGCCCACCAGCCGGACCGGCCCGCCTGGTATGCGAGCTTCGGCGCACGCACCCCGGTCGAGATCATCGCCGGGTTCACTGACGCCCTGACCGACCCGGCAGCGAGCGCCGCGGGCACCGACCCGTACGAGCCGCTCCTGCAGGCCGAATGGACACCCGCCGCCGGCAAGGACGGTCTCGTCTCGCCGGACGGCAAGGCGCACGTCGAGCACTACACCAGCGCAACGTCCGACTGCTGGTGGGCCACCACCACCCTCAGCGAGACCGATGGCCCGGTGTGGCAGGCCCGCTTCGGCGAGCACACCCCGCGGCACCTGATCGCCGCGTTCACCCGCGCTCTTGCCGACTCCAGCCCGCTCCCACGTATGGGTAGCTCCCTGAGCATCCCGGCCTATGGCACCAAGCTTGTCACCCACTCATCCCGAGAGCTGCCCGCCGCCCAGGTCGCCTCCGCCCTGGAAGACCGCGTCCGCGTACTCGCCGCACGCTGCCCCGCCCCACCGGTGAAGTCTTCGACCCCGCGACGCTCCCCGGCAAACCCAGGCCGCACCCGCTGACCGCCGCCCTCCCTCACCCGGAAGCACACACCACCTTTGCCTCCTTCCACCAACCAGTCTTCCGACGGGTACGACATCGTCTTCCGTCTCCTCCTCGGCGTACTCGGCATCGTCGTCCCGCTGTCCCACCTCGCCTGGCTGTCCGGAAACATCACCGCCCGGTTGACCGGCGACGACTGGGCGCCCTACCAGCCCACCGCCGCCCTCCTCCACCCCGACCAGCTCTGGCCCCAGTTGGGTGAAACGTCCCTGCTGGTCGGTGCCCGGATCGTGCCGATCGCCGCCCTGATCGCGCTCGGCGCCGTGGCCGGCATCCTGTGGTCCCGCCACAAGTCCAGCGGCAGCAGCCGGAAGAAGAAGATCACCGGCATGGCCAAGGCTCGGGATATCGAGCCGCTGATGGCCAAGGCGATCACCGCCAAGGCCCGCTCCCTGCGCCCGAGCCTGAAGACGGCCAAGCACATCGAGGCCAAGGACACCGGCATCCTCCTCGGCAACCTGCAGGGCACCCGCCACGAGGTCCGCATGGGCTACGAGGACGTCGCCGTCGCGATCATGGCCCCCCGGTCCGGCAAGACCACCTCCCTCGCGATCCCGTCCATCCTCAACGCGCCCGGGCCCGTCCTGCTCACCTCGAACAAGGCCGCCGGCGACGCCTACACCGCCACCCTCGACGCGCGGTCAGCAGTGGGGCGGGTCTGGTCGATGGACCCGCAGCAGATCGCCCATGCCGAACGCTCGATGTGGTGGAACCCCCTCGCCGACGCCAAGACCCTCGACGGCGCGGGCCGCCTTGCCGGCCACTTCCTCGCCGCTTCCGTCGACGCGAGCCAACAGGGCGACTTCTGGTCCAAGGCCGGATCCAACATCCTGTCGCAGCTCTTCCTCGCTGCCGCCCTGGACGACCGGCCGATCACCGACGTGATGCAGTGGCTGGCCTTCCCCGCCGACCGCACCCCGCTCGACATCCTCCGCGACCACAGCTTCGCTGCTGTCGCCGCACAGCTCAAGGGCACCGTGGAAGGCCCGCCGGAGACACGGGACGGCATCTATGAGACAGCCCGCCAGTACGCCGCTGCCCTGCTCAACTCCGAGATCGCCGCGTGGGTCACCCCGCAGAACGATGTCCCCGAGTTCCGGCCGCCCGAGTTCGTGACCTCCGCCGACACGCTCTACCTGCTGTCGAAGGACGGCGGCGGCGGCGCCTCCGCGCTGATCGCCGCGTGCGCGGACTCCGTGATGCGGGCCGCAACCGCGCAGGCCGAGCGCGCCGGCGGACGCCTCGACCCGCCGATGCTCGCGATCCTCGACGAGGCCGCCAACGTGTGCAAGATCAGCGACCTGCCGGACCTATACTCCCACCTCGGCTCGCGCGGGATCATCCCGATCACCATCCTCCAGTCCTACCGCCAGGGCCAGAAGGTGTGGGGTGACGCCGGCATGGACGCCATGTGGTCCGCCTCCACCGTCAAGGTCATCGGTTCCGGCATCGACGACCCCGACTTCGCCGACAAGCTCTCCCGTCTCATCGGCGACCACGACGTCGAGACCACCTCCACCTCGCACTCCGAGTCCGGCAAGTCGACCTCCGTCTCGATGCGGCAACAGCGGATCCTGCCCGCCGACGCGATCCGCGCCCTACCCAAGGGCACCGCGCTGTGCTTCGCCACCGGAATGCGCGCCGCGATGCTCGACCTGCGCCCCTGGTACCTGGAGCCCGGCGCCGCCGAACTCACCGTCGCCTCCAAGAGGGCCTCCAACGGCATCATCGAGCGGGCCGTCGCCAAGCACGCGCCGCGGCAGACCAACTTCGGGACGGCAGCATGAACGCGATACGGCTCCCGGACGGAGCCCGGCTCGCCACCTACATCGACGGTCCCGCACACGCATCTGTGACGGCGGTCCTGGTCCACGGGCTTTCGGTCACGGCGGACCTGTGGCGCTCGCACGTACCGCTCCTGGCCGGTAAAGGGGTGCGCGTCGTGCGCTACGACCAGCGCGCCCACGGCTGCTCCACCCGCGGCACCGCCGCGCTGGGCCTGGACCAGCTGGCCGACGACCTCGCCCACCTGCTGGAGACGGCGGTGCCACGAGGACCGCTCGTGTTCGCCGGCCACTCCATGGGAGCGATGACGCTCATGCGCCTGGTCGCGCGCCACCGCGAACTTGCGCCACGGATCCGCGGCCTGCTGCTGATCTCGCCTCCGTACGGCGGGATCAGCACCCGCACGGGTACCGGCCCGGCCCAGTCGTTCCTCACGCTCAGCCGCAACCTGCTCGCGTCCGCATGCACGCACACGCCTCGCCTGCTCGACGTCACCCGGCGGCGCCTTCCCGCCACCAGCCGGTGGGCTCTGCGCTCAGACACCCACCCCGCATTCGATGGGCTGCCCCTTTCGTGCCGGAAGGGCCTGCACACCACGGCGACCAGCGACATCGCGGCCCTGTGGCACGACCTCGCCGGCCAGCAGCCCGACCCCAGACCGCTGCGGCACCTCGGCGATCGGGTCCACCTTCTGGCCGGAAGCCTCGACGCGCACATCCCGCCCGAGCAGACCCGGCGGCTGGCCGCCTTGCTGCCCGACGCCCGGCTGGAGATCGTCCCGGACGCCACCCACTCACTGCCGCTGCGTCACGCACAGCTGGTCACCGACCGAATGACCCGCTGCGCAGCGCCCATGCCCATCTGCGGATCGGAGTCTTCCCGTTGGGTCTCCTAGACCACGCCGACGTCACGTTCGGCACCGCCGACGCCGGCGGCACCTTCGCCGTCGTCAACAGCGACCTGCCCCAAGCCCACACCATCCTCGCCAGCGCGGGCTTCACACCTCACCAGTACCAGGGCCAACTGCTCTATCAGCTGCCCCTTGACGGACCCACGGCACGTCACCTCAACGCCGTCGCCCAGGCGTACAACACACTCCTGCGCTACACCCCCGACATCGCCTACCTGTGCACGCCGCCCCTCGACGGCCCCGGCGAGCACGCCCGCAAGCCAGACGTTGACATCCATCTTCCCTCGCCCGTCGTGACGGCGACGGCGCATCAACCGCACATGGTCGAGGTCCTGTTGCACTACGGCTGGCAGCCCGCCGACGCGCTCGGACACCACGTGTACGTGCTGCCGGACGAGATGAGCGACTCCGACAGGCTCGGCGTCGTGGTCATGGCGAAGGCGAATCTCTACGCCCTCGGCACGAGCGTCCGAGTCGACTGCGGCATCCCGTGCCTGACTGCGGATTCTCTGAGCGGTCGCGCTCGGCCGCCTGCTGTGGCCTCCTTCGCCGCCGGCCTGGCCACGCGGCTGCGCGGCGAGTGGAGCCTCGACTACCAGCGGCACCAAACCTGGGCCGACCGTCAACGCCGGGCCGACCGGATCTGGACCGCTGCCGAGCCCCGCCCCTCCTTCAGCAGGCACACCCTCGAGGACGCCGTGCTGCACGGCACCGACGGCCTCCAGCTGTACATCGTCAACCACCGGGCCAGCCGCTTCCTGGTCTGCCCCCTCATCCCCGCCGACATCCACGAGGACACCGCCGACCGGCTTCCCGCCCCTCCCGTGATCGGCACCCATGCCGACCCCCGCCGCGCAGCCTGGCGTGTCGCCGATCGCCTTCTGCCGCACTATCTCGCCACGACACTCGATGCCCGCCGCGCCACCGCCGCAATCCGACACCAGCGGACGCCGACGGCTGCTGCTCGCGCGCGCACCACGGCGCCTCCGTCGGGCCGCCGACGCTAGCGCCCCCGGCGACCTGCAGGCACGGGCCGCCGCTGGGTGATACCTCCGTTGCCCGCCCCGCCGAGCCCAGCGGCGACGCCAGTGCTCCGCACCCCCACCCCCGCCGTCTCACCCGACAGGAACCACCATTACCTCCAGCCCACAGTTCCGCGCCATATCCCTGGGCGCCGGCATTCAGTCCAGCACCATGCTCGCCCTCTCCGCCGAGGGCATCCTGCCCAAGGTCGATTACGCGATCTTCGCCGACACCGGCTGGGAACCAGCCGCTGTATACGCACACCTCGACCGACTGGAAAAGGAGATAGCCGAACCCGTCGGAATACCTGTCCTGCGAGTCTCCTCCGGTAACATCCGCAGCGACGCCCTCGACCCGCATCACCGATTCGCGTCGATGCCGCTCTACATCCTGAATAAGGACGGAAAGCAAGGCATGACCCGGCGGCAATGCACGGGCGAATATAAAATCAAGCCAATCAAGAAAAAGGTCCGCGAACTTCTCGGATACCCGCACCCCCAGCGCATTCCCAAGGGCATGTTCGTCCAGCAGTGGGTTGGCATCTCCACCGATGAATTCCACCGCGCCAAGGACGCCGACGTCCGGTACATGCGCAACCGGCATCCACTCCTCGACCTAGGCTGGTCGCGCAGTGACTGCGTCCGCTACCTCACCTCACTGGGCCTGGCGGACACGCCCAAATCGAGCTGTCTCGGCTGCCCCTTCCACGGAAATGCGCAGTGGCGGCACATCCGTGACAGCAGCCCGGATGAGTGGCGGGATGTCGTGGAGTTCGACGCCGCCATCCGGCAGGGAAATGCCCGCGCGAACAAGAGCGGCAACCCGCTGCTCGGGCAGGCGTTTCTCCACCGCTCCCGGGTGCCGCTGAGCGAGGCGCCGATCGACCACGTCACCGCAGCCGAGTGGGCCGCCCGCCAGCACGAGCTGGCCGACGCCAATGAACTGGAGCAGGGCGTGGTCGACGGCTGCTCTCCCTGGGCATGCCGCGGTGACGCCGAGCCGGTGCAGGACGACTTCGGGCTGGCTTCTTGATATTGGACCTTTTCGCGGGTCCGGGCGGGTGGAGTCACGCGCTGACCGTGCTCGGCGTACGGGACGTCGGCCTGGAGTGGGACGAATGGGCGTGCAAAACCCGTGCAGCCGCCGGGCAGTTGACGATCCGAGCCGACGTGGCGATGTATCCGGCATGGCCGTGGGTCGGCCGGACGCGGGGGTTGATCGCGTCTCCACCTTGTCAGGCTTGGTCGATGGCCGGTAAGCGCCTCGGACTGGTAGACCAGCCACTGGTGCACCAGGCGGTCGCCGACCTCGCCGCCGGACGCGACACCCGCGAGCAGCTCCTCGCCGCGTGCCGGGACGAGCGCTCGCTTCTGGCCGCCGAGCCCATGCGCTACCTCCACGCCTTGCACACGGCCGGCGAGCCGGAGTGGGTCGCCATGGAGGAAGTACCGGACGTCCTGCCACTGTGGAAGCAGTACGCGGCGATTCTGCGCCGCTGGGGATTCTCCGTCTGGACCGGCATCCTCAACGCCGCCGACTACGGCGTCCCGCAAACGCGGAAGCGGGCGATCCTGCTCGCTTCCCGGGTCCGCACCGCCGGGCCTCCCCCGCCGACGCACGCCCGGCTCCCGGAGCCCGAGTCGCTGTTCGGGCTGGGCCGCGCACGGTGGGTCTCCATGGCCGAGGCCCTCGGCTGGGGCGCGACCGACCGGCCCGTTCCCACTGTGTGCGCCGGCGGCGGCCCCGGCGGCGGACCGGAACCGTTCCCCTCCGGTTCACGCAAGACACTCTCCGACGCCCGCGACCGCGGCACCTGGACGCCCCGGCCGGACGGAATCGTCCTGCAGTCCCGCAGGGAAGGGGCCGGCTGGGCCGCCCGGCACGGCACACGCGACAACCGGCCCGCTGATGCCCCCGCCCCCACGTTCACGGCGGAAGCTCACCGCTGGTCCTGGTCTCTGCGTAGCAACAACCAGGCCAACGCCACCGTCCGGTCCATCGAGGAGCCGGCCGGGACGCTGTTCTTCGGCCACCGCGCGAACGAGTGCACCTGGATCGCCGAACCCCGCGCCGCCCAGCCGGACGCCGAGCGCCGGGCCACACCGGAGCCGATCCGGATCACCGCCCGAGAAGCGGGCCTGCTGCAGACCTTCCCCGCCGACTATCCCTGGGCCGGAAACAAGGGACAGCAGTTCTCCCAGATCGGCAACGCCGTACCTCCGTTGCTCGCCGGCCACCTCCTCGCCCCTCACCTCAACCGGCCCCTCAACCCCGACGACTTCACCCTGGCCGCCTAATGGCACACACCCCCGACCACGAGGACGACGACCTCGACCCGACCCCGCCGCCACAGCCCGTGTACTACGCCGAGCAAGCCCTCCTCGGCGCCCTCCTCCTCGAACCCCAGCGCCTCGGCGACGTACCCGGCATCGGTCCGGACGCGTTCTCCACCGCCGCGCACGCCGCTCTGTTCGCCGCGTTCCGCTCCCTGCCGGCCCCCGATCCGGCCCAGCACGCGCAGAACACCAAGTGGCTCAACCTGGTGCTCACCACCGCTCGCGAGCAGGCCCGCGGGCTGACCGCCTCCTACCTCCACACTCTGATCCAAGTCTGCCCCTGGCCCCGGCACGCGCCCGCGTACGCGAGGATGATCGAGGCAGAGCACGCCCGCCGCCGCCTGCGCGCCGGCGGCCAGCGCCTCGCGCAGACCGCGCGGGACACCTCGCTCCCGCACCCGGTCGCGACCACCCAAGCAGCAGCCGACTCCCTCGCCAGCGTCGTGGACGACCTCGCAGCCCGCTTCCCTTCGCACGCCGGCTCCCTGCCCCGCACCCCCCAACCCGCGCCGACCACCGCCCCGTACGACGTCGAAGAAGCAGTCGACGAGGAGCGGCTGCTGCTCGGCACCGCGACAGCGCACCCCACAGAGGTCGAACAGATGCGGTGGCTGACCCCGGACGACTTCACCCACCCCCTGCACACCGGGCTGTGGTACTGCCTGACCGCCCTGACCCGGCGCCGAGCGCCCGTCGACCCGGTCACCGTGCTGTGGGAAGCCCAGCACCGCGGCCTACTCACCACAGGCGTCGAACCCACAGATGTGCTCGACCTCCTCGGAAAACCGGCTGGCTGCCCGCAGCACTGGGGCGAACAGATCCTCCAGCGCGCCGTCCTCGCGACCGCGCACCACGTAGGCCGCCGCATCGAGGCGTTCACCGACGACCCGGCAACAACGCCGTACCAGCTCGTCATCGGCAGCCGCCGCGCGCTCGCCGACCTGTCTGCGGTACGCACCCGCTGGCAGCACGCCACCGCACCCGCACCCGCACCCGCACCCGCACCCGCACCCGCACCCGCACCCGCACCGGCAACGAAGCCTGCACGGCCCAGGGCAACGCCCCCACCCCGGGCCGGCCCGCCGCCTACCACGTCGCCGCCCGCTGCGCGCATCTCCCGCTGACCCCGAACCCGCCGGTGGCCGGACCCCACGGCCCGGCCACCGGCAGAAACGAGCACCCCTTCGTGCCGACACCCACCACCGACGCGCATGTCCGCCTCGACACCCACCCCATACACCCCAGCGCCATAACCGCCACGATCACCGGCCCCCGTCCCCACCTCGCACGCGCTCTGCTGACCGCCCACGGCTTCGAAGCCGTCAACGAGCGCACCCTGGTCATGGCCCGCATCGACCACGAGGAGCCCCACTGGGCCGAGAAGGCCGCCCAGGCAATGACAGCGGACGGAATCACCACCGAGATCAGCCCCCGGCTCCACGAGGCGATCGACGAGGAGTGGACCTGGGCCAACTATCCGATGCCCTGGTGCAGCCGCGAGGAGATGCGGGAGGTCTCCAACGAAGCCCAGAAGATCTACGACGACATCCGTCTCGGGCGCCTGATCATCCACGCTCATGCCGACGACAGCGGCACCGTGGTCGCTGTCGGCACCTACCCCGACAGCGGCAAGAGTGTCTACCTGCACGGCGAGAACCATCTGCGGCAGGTCGCCGACACCTTCGACTCGCCCGCCCGTGCCCTGGCAGCCTTCGAACGCCTCCACGGCGACACCATGCGCCCCGGCCCCGCACCGCTGACCGACACCGAGCGCCACGCCGCCGACGCCCGCACCACCCTCGGCACACCAGCCGCACACCCGGAGCCCGCCGTCCCGAAGCCGGAGATCGTACCCGCCTACGCCGCCGACCCCGGCGACCACGACTCCATCCTCGACCAGTTCCTCGCCGCACACGGCGACTGGGAGAAGTGGAGGACCTGGTCCGACGACACCACCCACGCGATCCACGAATCCCAGACACTGCGTATCGAGCGCGTCCACGAAGCCCACCCGCGCGAGACCGCCTGGACCGTGGCTGCGTACGAGTCCCCTGTCTCGGAGCGAATGTGGCACCTCACCGCGACCGCCTCCACTCCCGCGCCACTGCTCCAGACACTGCTGAAGCACCTGGCCGAGGGCGACGGCTGGGACACCGCCATCGGCGGCCCCATCAATGAGAAGACTGTTGCCGCCGCCACCAAGCCGCTCACCGACGCCGGCTGGGAACACACTGTCGACGGACGCTGGATCCGCTGGACCAACCTGACCGGGGACGCCGGCGTGCAGTTCGACGCCTTCGCCGCCCAGAAGGCGAATAGCCCCCTCGCCACCTGGACCGTCTGGGCGGGCCCCAGCATCGACCAGCCAACCTGGACCGTCACGGCGTCCCCGCACGCCCCGACTTCGCTGCTGGCCGACCTCACGGAGACCATCGCCCACGAAACCGGTACCCGCCGCGCCGATACCGCAACGCGCCCCCGCAGCGTGCATCTCCGAACCGCGCCACCAGCCAACCCCTCGACAGCGACCGGACCCCTGGTCAGCCGTCGTCTTTGAACCGGACACACCCGAGTCGTGCGCTGCTGCCGACCGGCAGCCGCCTTGCGCCCCGTGAGCCCGGTTTCCGTATCTGCCCTCGTTCGGGGCACGTCCTACCCAAGACCGGCCCTCACCCGCACACCGCCCAGAGGGGCAGCACGGGATCGATCTCCTCGTCAGTCACACTTGCTACGCCTTGCCCCGAATCTCCCTCGTAGCGCGGCTGTGACTTGGTACGTTCGGGCGCATGACACCGCGTTCAGTGGATCTGCGCAAAGAGCCCGTGGAAGCCGTGCTGGACCGTGTCGAACGGTCGCTTGGGGTGCGCCTGAGCCGGGAGGCTGCGGTACGTAAGCGCCGGTCTGTGGGCGCGCGTACGGACCGCAATACGTGGGTGCGGATCGAGCGTCGCGGACTCGATCGGATCGGGGTCCAGGGAGGGGACGGCACCGCGTCCGCCGAGGCCCTTCGCGGGATCGCGAAACCGGCCTGGCTCACAGGCGTCGCATGGCGGGACGACACAGAGCCGGTGATGTGGCGGGCGGACGAGACAGAGCTGCTGCCGGCGGCACCGGTAAGCAACGCCGTAGTGGCGGAGGATCCACAGCTGCCCGAGGAGTGGTGGAAGGCGCTGAACGCCACGCTGGATGCCTTGGCCACGCAGCACACCAACCGCATCGCGACACCAGACACTGAGACCCTCACGCAGGACCTGGTCAGCGGAACGATCCACAGCGTGTTCCCGGGCGTCGATACGACCGTGGCCGAATGGCGGCCGGCCCATGCAGATTTCAACTGGGCGAATATCACGGCGCCGGTGTTCTGCATGTTCGACTGGGAGGACTGGGGCATGGCCCCCCGCGGCCTGGACGCGGCCAGTCTGTGGGGGGCCTCCCTCGCCGTCCCGGCTCTGGCCGACCGCGTCCGCAGCGAGCGGCGTGAAGATCTGGAGAGCCAGGACGGCATGCTGATGACGCTGTTCGTCGCCGCGAAGATCCTCGGCCCTTACGCCGATCCCGAGGACCCCCGCCTGGTCCCCGCGCGGAAGACAGCGGAGCAGCTGCTGCAGGAACTTCAGTCAGACTGACGGGCTTTGAGGAGCTGCCGGTACTCCCGGACCACGTTCTCGTCGACCTCGTACGCCAGGGCCTCGGTCAGCTCCCGCAGATGGGCGACGTCGTCTGTGCCGACCGCGACCGCGTCGACCCGAGGGAGGCCGTACGAGGAACGGAAGGCAGCCTGGGTCTTCGTGGCGGACGGGGAGCCTCGCAGGAAGATCCTCGGATCGAAGCGTTCCCACACCGCCTCGGCCGTACTTCCGCCGAAGGGGCTCATGCCCCACACCTGCGACGGGCACCACCGCATCGCCAGGGCCTC
This sequence comes from Streptomyces sp. NPDC030222, assembly GCF_055573115.1. Lineage (NCBI taxonomy): Bacteria > Bacillati > Actinomycetota > Actinomycetes > Kitasatosporales > Streptomycetaceae > Streptomyces > Streptomyces sp. NPDC030222. Next base: position 126,935 of record NZ_JBVICA010000019.1, on the reverse strand, counting down.
GGCCGCTTCGAGGACGTCGACCCCGACCAGCAACCCCGCTCGGGCCATAAGGACATCAGGGCTTGGCACGTCGAAGTCCATGAGCGAGCGCGGATCCCAGGTCGAGACGCCCCAGGAACGGCAGAGCCCCGCCTGCGCTGCGTCGGCCAGGATCGTGCACGCCTGTTCCAGCGTCTCGGCGTCGGGTGCCGAGCGCTCTGGGTTGTGGAGAAATACCAGATCAGGCTCCCGCCCAAGATCCTTGATGGCTTGCTCGACGGCTACGCGGAGCCGGGCGGGAGCGAGGCTGTGCCCCTCGGGGAAATACCCGACCTTCGTGGAGACCGAGAATTTCGGCAGAAGATCGCCTGCCGTCGCCTTCAGGACCTCGTGGGAGCGATGACGCAGGTAGTTAGACGCGGTGTCGAGGCGTGTTACATCGAGGTCGACGGCTGCTTCGAGTAGGTCACGGGCGTGACCAGACCGGTGTAGCCCGAGGACGATAGTTCCGTCAGCGGTTCGCACAGCCCCTCCGTGATCAACAAGTCGGCCAAAGTGATGATGTCGTCGGGGGCACCCTCGAGGTAGATCGGGTGACCTGACAGGAGCGCACGCAAGCTCGGTTCTGCGCGCTCGTGGAAGGTCAGCCGCTTACCGCCACCGCACACTTGGACGGTGTCACCGGAGCGGAGGATGGAGGGCGCGAACTCGGTGACGGCCGCGACTCCGTCCGGCCGACCGAAGGCGGCCACGTGCGGCATGTGGCGTGCGGGTGGGGTGCTGGACCGCAGTTCGTCCAGGTACCGCTCTGGGCTGTAGGTGGCGGCCAGGGCGCTGAGCTTGTCCGTCAGCACCTGGTGTGCGGTGCCCTGGGCGCCCTCCAGGTCGTGACGGAACGCGTCGTCTGCGCGGGCGGCGTCAGAGAGGAAGTTGGCCCAGGTGACACCGGTCCGTTTGGTGAACCCGAACGTCACGTGCAGGGAGTGTCCACCACTCCCCGAGCCGAGGCGGGTCGCGGTGTGCCAGAAGCCTCGTGGGATGTGCATGACGTCCCCGGCCCGCATCGTGCCCTTCCACAGCACTTCCTCGGAGGGCGTGCGATTGCGTTCCGCGTCGCGGTACATCGGCGCCGGCCGCGAGGGACCGCGCACTTCCCACGACTTCTCGCCAGAAAGCTGCACGGCGATGACCTCGTGGTCATCCCAGTGCAGATGGAATCCGTCGGTGTCACCCACCGCGAGGTAGGCGTTGGCAGAGGTGAGTTCGCCGGACCACCAGCCCAGGGCCCGGCAGGCGACTTCCAGCGTCGGATCGAAGAAGTCCACGTGATCCAGGACCACGGTGCCGCCGTCGTTGAGAATTCGGCCGAGGGCCGCCATGTCGGCCTGGCTCACCGCCTGCCTGCGCCGGTTGACGTTGGTGGACAGGAACGTCGACGGGTGCACTTCCTCGCCCTCGGCATAACAGCGCAGCTGCGGATTGGCCAGATGGCGGCGCTTGATCAGGTCCAGCAGTCTGAGCGGAGTCAACAGCCGTGCGGGCAGCTCCGGGTCCGTGAGACGGGCGCGCGCGAACGCGGTCCCCACGGAACCCGGCCCGTCCCAGCCGAGAGCTTTCTCGATGTGGCTGACGAGCCGGTGCTCCATGGGTTCCCCTTACTCCTTCGGGAGGTTCAGGTCGCGGTTGTCGCCGTCATCTCCCGCGCTGTTCTGCGAGCTGGTGATGTCGGACCGCTCGGACTCGCTGCGGTCGTGGGCGGTCGCCAACTCCTCCACGGCGATCAGAAGCGCGGGGCTGGTCCCCGCCACCTGGGTGGATGCGCTCTCTGCCATCTCGTGCCCTCCTCTTCGACTTCTCCCGACCGGCTCCGGGCGAAGGACCTGAGTTAACCCGCCTCCACGGGATGGCAGTAGGGCGGGATTCGGACAGCGCCGCAGGGTGCCCCCCAGGAGGGCACAGGATTGATAGAGGGTGACTCAAGTTGGATTAACCCGGACGGCCGCTGCGACAGTGACCTGCGTGATTTCCGATGACGTGACCGACGCCCCACCCCTGGTCTACGCCGACAGCGTGGACATACCCGTGCTGTTCCGTGACGGGCCGGCCAAGCGACCATTCAAGCAATGGCGGACGGCGAAGCACCTGCCGTGGACCACGCCGGGAGCCTTTCCAGGCAAGGATGGCTGGTACGCGCCGACGACGACGTGGCGGGAGGTCGTCAAGGCAGCCACCGAGGTAGGCCGTGACGTCACGCCCTGGTTGCACCAGGCCCCGCGATTGGCACGAGGTGAACTGGTCGCCCGCGTCTCCCCTCTGTACGCCTACCTCGGCATCCACGACGTCACCCCGCGGCATCCGCTCCCCCACACGTCGGGCCGGCGCCTGACGGTCAACGCCGTCTACGAGCACGGCACCGAACGCTCCGCCAAGACCATGCTCGGCTACCGGCTGGGCATGACGATGGCGGAATGGGCATGCCGCTCGTTGATGGGGCTGGGCCAGACCTGGCACATCGAGGACGGCGGCCCGATACCGGCTCTGGAGAATGACTTCAAAGATCCCGTCCGCACGCTGCCGGACCTGTGGGGACTGCACGACGCAGAGAACGCGTACTGGCTGATCGAGGCCAAGGGCGGCAACGTCCGCAAGAACCGGCTCACCGAAGGGTGGGAGCAGCTCGAGGAAGGGACCAAGGTCCTCCACGCGTACGCTCACCGCCGCATCCTGTGCGGTGCCTCCGTCCAGCCGCAGGGCGACCTGTTCGTGACCATCGACCACGACCACCGCCCCGGACAGCCGGCGCTCCCAATCAAGGGGAAGACCGCTCCAACGCCCAGCAGCCCCGAGGACCACCTCGGAGAGAGCGACGACGCCCTTCTGGCAACCGCTCGCACACAGATGCTGGCCTACCTCGCCCTGCGCTCCGCACCCACTTCCCAGCTCCGGACTGTCGCCTTGCCCGCGGACCGCGCCACCCGCCGCCGGCGCGCCGACGGACTGACCACACCGCTGGAGCGCGACGAGATGACCCGAGGCATGCGCGCAGCCGTTCGCGCCGAATCACCATCGGACGACGAGCAGGCCCGCCGCAACATCACCCGGGCGATCGGCCTGGACGATTTCCTCACCTACCGCATCCCCGGCACCGAATTGCGCCTGGGCATGTCCCGTCGTCTGTTCGCCGCCTGCGACCAACTCCACTCCGAGGACCAGGACATCGCGGCGCGCACGCCCGGCCTTCGCGCCGAGGACCAGCGCACCGCCGAGGAGCCCGCCGACGAAGAGGTCGAGGAGCAGCGCCGTCGCACCCAGCGGCGTGTCTTTCGCGAAGCGCAGGAGGAGGAACGCGAGCTCATCCAGGAACGCCTCCGCGACGCCTACGAAGACGGCGCCGGCCGCCAGTGGCGAGACCTCCTGCCCGGTCAGGCAGAACCGAGCCTCGACCTCGACGACCACCCCGACCTACTGGAGGCCGCGACCCCGGAGACCTACCTCGCGCTGCGCCGAGACGACCTGCCGCACCACCGCCGCTGACGGAGACACCCCATCCCTGTGACCACACTGCTCGTCCTCGCCAAGTCACCCGTCGCCGGCCAGGTCAAGACCCGGCTGACACCGCCCTTCACCCTGGCCGAGGCACGAACGAGATGGCGCCGCGAGCTACGGCAAGCGAAACTCCTGGCAGGCCGCCCTGTATCGAGCTCTGGCCGCATCCCCGTGGTGCGTGAAGTCCGGATACCTGAACGAGTGGGACGCCTGAGCATTCTCACCAGCCGCACAGAGTGGATCACCCTCAAGGCCCCGGTCACCAGGAGTTCGCTGCCGTGAGCACCGTCCCCCTGTGTCACAGGCGGGTCGCGGCGTGGCATCGCTGCATCTGCCCGGGTGAAGAGGCGAAGCGTCGGTGCCAGCGGCGCGCCGTGCGGCTGCGCCGAGCCGCGCGGTGGCCTGACTCCTCAGCTGGCAGAGAGCGCCGCCCGACAGCGATCACAGCACCATGCCGTTCGGTCATCCTCCCTGGATCGCCGAGCCTTCCACCTCGGCGACGAGTTGGACGAGACGACGACGCACCGGCTTCCCGTACTGGAGGTGCAATCCGAGGATCAGCGCCGGCGGCATCGTCCGGTATCTGAACCACCGGGGATGGCGGGGCGGTGCGATTCCCTCGGCGTTGTTGCACTGGGTGCATAGGAGGCCGCGGACGAGGCCAGTCTCATGGCAGTGGTCGACCACTGCGTCGGAGTGAAACGCGTGTCCGCACCCGGCACAGCGGCCCGCTTGCCAGGCAACAAGCAGTTCGACGGGGTCCTCGTCGGGCAAGGGCACAGCTCTTGGGTACGGCCAGGAGTGGCAGGCGGGTGGCTGGGCGGCCCTGAGTCTCTGTTCTGTCTGCTGCTCTACCGTCATATGGACGCATCCGCCGGAGACGTCGCGGAGATACGCATGCGGGTAGTCGATGGTGTCTTGCCATTCCTCGTCGTTGAGGTGACGCGCACATCCGGCAAGGCCAGGCAGCGGCCATGACTGGCATCGTCGGATTCCGTCGCTCAAGGGCCGGCCACACCGGCCCTCGTCAGGCAGCCCAGCTGCTCGTCGCTCGTGTCTGATCCTTGCGACCAGAGCGAGATGGCGGGCTCGCTCCGGCGTCATCTTCGGCTCACGAGGGGGCGGGACCGTAATACGTGAACTCATGCGGGCGACTCCTGGGTCGGCGGCAATGGCGCGAATCTCATCCCACCACTCACCACTGACAACGGGTCCACAGCCGCTCACGGGCCGTGAAGCATAGGCCGCGGCTGCTGGTGATCACCGGCGGGCCAGAGCGGGGAAGCAGAGCCCGAGGTCGCCAGTTGGCCAATCTGCGGATTGATGTTCCACCACCACTTGACACGCCCTTCTGACCGAGGCGGTGCCGTGGCCGACCCTGCGCCCGCCGGTAGACCGCCGGCCCACTTCCCCGGTGATAACGCCGAGGAAGTGGGCCGTTCGGAGGGCGGGGCTGCTTCTTAGCCGAGCAGTTCGGTGACCATCAGGTCCAGTTCCTCGGCATCGGGGGAACTGAAAAGGAAGTCACGCAGGGTGCGGCGGATCTGGATGTAACTCTTGCCATCCTCGAACTTCAGCTCCGCGATCCGCTGGGCCTCCGCCTCACCGATCTCCGCGATTCGTGCATGCTTGGGGTCGGCCGGGTCGAAGTCTGGGATGGGCAGCTCCCACACGGCCTTGTCGATGTCCCGCTCGTCCTTGCCGTAGGACATGAGGGGGCGCACAGCTTCGGTGGTGTACGGCGAGTTGAGTACCGCCAGCATGTACATGCCCTCCTGCCGGGTGGCGACGGTTCCCCAGTACAACTTGTGCTCGATGATTGCGTTCGGATCGTCCACCAGCGCCGCCGTGACGTACATGCCGGATGCTCCGTAAACCACACGCAGCGGCGCGCCGGGTAGCTGTTCGGTCAACCCTTTGCGGAAGTCAAGCCTTTCGGCCAGGGAGAGACGTCCGCTGGAGCGGTTGTCATCCCAGAGCCGTTCCGCGTCGCGCCACCATTTCGCCAGGTCGGGGTAACGGTCGAGGTGGTCGTGCTCACCGTCCATGAGGGTTTTCGTTCCCTCAATGGGCAGGACGGCCTTGTCGGCACCCAAGATTCGGTAGGGGACGACGTGCTCGCCAAGCAGAACGGGCCGGACGAATTGCTTCTCGACCGATCCCTCCAGATCGGGAAGGTCCTTCCAGGGCTTCTTCTCCAGAGTGCTGCGCCGAGAGCGGACTGCGACGCGACCTCCTCCCAGGCCAAGAGGGCTGGCCGCCTGCTCCTCTACGAAGAAGAAGACCTTGGGGAAGATAGTCGCCCCATTCATGAATCGCTCCCGGTAGGGGGAACTGATCAGCCCCTCCTTGGGGTAGCGCAGTTCACCCGCCTTCCGGGTAATCCAGCCCTTAGCGCGTTCCCAGTGAGCGGCATTCTTCGGGATCTTCCCAGTCCAGACCTCGGTCTTCCGAGGCAGCGCCACGGCGCTGTTGCCCTGCTGCCCGATTCTGAGGGTGCGGCGCTTGCCGAAAACGACGGCGGCAGCGCGGGGGAAGAAGTGCGGACGCAGTCGGCGCAGGTCCCAGGAGCCGGTGAAGCCAACCTTAACGGGGTGGTCGGGGTCGGTCCATTCCCCACTGCGGAAACCTGTCCAGTAGGGGCGGTCCAGGACCGGGTTCGGGACGACGAAGGCGAAGGAGCCGTCCTCGCGCAGGTACTGCTGGACGGCGCGGGCGATGAACAGGCCGGAAAGGTCCTGGTGGGTGGCGACCTCGAAGCCCTTCCACAGGCCGCGTGCCTGCATCATGTCCTTGAAGGTCTTCTGCATGTGCCCCGGCATGTGCCGGTAGGAGAGCCAGGGCGGGTTGCCGACGAGGACGTCGACGCGGTTCTCGGCGCGCGAGAGCCACATGGGTCGGGCGAGGTTGCGGACATAGTAGGACCAGATGTGGTTGCGGTCCTCGTCGACCAGCTCACACAGGACACGGAAGTTCTCCGCAAGTTCTTCCTGGTCGTCCTTGTCGGCGACGCCGTGCCGGTTGAAGACGGCGGTGAGGGAGGGCAGCTTGCCCTTGGTTCGGTGCGGGTCGGCTGCCTTGTCGGCGAGTTCGTTGACGATCGCGTCAAAGCGGCTGGCGTCCTGCACCAGCGTTTCTGAGAAGCGTAGCTCGTTGGCGAAGAGCTGGTTGCCGGTGCCGGTCTGGATGACGAGATGGCCGTGGTCGATGAGGTCAGTGCGCTGGTCCCACTGGAGGCTGTCGCCCAGATAGACGGGGACGCTTATCGGACCGCGCTCTTCGGAGGTCAGGGTCTCGCGTCCGATGGCGAGGAGGTAGGTGACGCGGGCCAGTGCCACGGCGACAGGGTGGAGGTCGATGCCGGCAACATGGTCGTGCAGGCTGTCCAGTGCCTCACGCAGGGGCAGTCCGGCATCCTTTGCGGCGGTCAGGTAGCGCCGGACGCCGTGGAAGAGGAACGTGCCGGAACCGCACGACGGGTCCATGATCCGCTGGTTGAGCGAGTCGGGGACGGCCTCGATCACCGTCGCTTCCGCCAGCCAGTCCGGGGTGTAGTACTCCCCCTGTTTCTTACGCGTCTCCGTGGAGATCACCGACTCGTACAAAACCTTCAGGACGTCGTGCTCGACCCTCGACCAGTCGAAGCCTGCGAGCCGACGAGCCAAGTCTTGGACGAAGCCCTCGCCACCCTCGGTCTCCAGTGGCCAGCCGAAGAAATCTGACTCAACCACACCCGAGATTCGCGCCTGTGCGAACAGCTGACCGTAGACCAGCGAGGCGGGTGCCGTGTCCTTCACGTCGATGCCCATCACGGCGTGGGCGATGATCGAGGCTGTGTTCACCAGGAGCGTGTGCTCGATGAACAGGTCGTCGCTGTTCTCGAACTGGGCGCCCAGGGCGCTGCGCAGCAGCCGTGCCCACAGATCGCGCTTCAGTTGGACAGTCGGCTGGTTCTTATTCTCCTCGTACAGCGCCGTAAGGATCGTCTTGTCGATGGAGTGGGCGACGCTGTCCGCTCCGAGGCGGGTCGCGATGGCGTCCGGTGTGGGTGCGGCTCCCTCGGACGTCGCCAGGACGCCTTCGAGCCACCGGACCAGGTCCAGCGCCTTGACGTTGCGCTCCCGCACGTCGAAGCGGTTCACTTCGTTCAGCTCGTCGCGGACCAGTGTGTAGGCCCGCCAGTCAGCGCCGTCGGTGAGGATGCCGACGTGCCGCCGTTCGCGCTGCTCAGTTCGGGCCCGCACGTACTTCGTCAGTTGCACAACCGCCTCGTTGCGGGCCTTCGGGCGGCTGATGTCCTTCTTGACCTCGATGACGGTCGCGCCCATCTCGATGTCGATGCGGTGGCCGGTGCCGTTACCCACCTGGGCTTCCAGCACGGGGGTCAGGAGATCCTGCTCGCCAAGGTTGAGGTCCGCTTCGAGCAGGAACTGGCGGATGTCGGCCTGCAGTGTCGCTTCGGCGCGTGCGGCCTTGCGCTCGACGACCCGCTTGAACACGAGGTCGAGCGCCGTAGGCGAAGGAGGGGCAGACAGCGTCACAGCGGGGGCTCCAGGTACATCAAGGCTTATGAGAGACACTATGGGACCCCGGGGTCCCGAGGACCATTGTCGTGCAGGCAGTACGTGTCGGCACAGTCCTTGCCGGGCAGAGCCGTGGTGCACCGGGTACCACCCCGCCGATGGCCCCCACCGGACGCTCTGACCTCGGAGAGAACGACGCGATGGTCAGTCCCGCCACTCCAGCCCCGGCCCCGACGACATCGCACTCACTCGAGATCACGAGACCGTCCCCTTTCGAGACGGGACTGCTCAGGCAGTCATGGCTGCGTCGAGATACTTCTGCACCGGCTCGAACAACCCGTACGGCACGTACCGCGGGATCTCGCCATGGGCGACCCAAGCGAGCTCGGCCAACTCCTCGGTGTCCGCGACATGGGCGGTGCCGCCCATAACCTCGCAGGCCGTGTACGACATCAGCCGGCCTGTCTTCGGATGGACCCGCTCGCCGAGCAGCCTCACAGCGGCCACGTCCAAGCCAGTCTCCTCCTGGGTCTCCCTCACAGCGGCGTCCTCACGCGCTTCCCCGGGCTCCACTTCACCGGCCGGAAACTGCCAGGAGAGCTGCCCCTCGCTGACCCGGCGGCGGACCATGAGCACGCGCCCCTCGTGGACGACGATGGCCGCGGCGATGCCCGGTCGTTCCTCCGCGTTCTGCTGCATCACGTCTGCTCCTCCAGGACAGCCAGGATGGGTGGGAAGATCGTATCGACGGGGATGAAGCGCGGCACCGCGTTTCTGGGGACCCACATGACGTCGATGTTCTCCGCCGCGTCGCTGTTGATGGCCTCGCCCGCGAGGTACTCGCAGAGGAAGTATTCGCACAGCACGCCGGTTACGGGGTGGAGGCGGTTCCCGAGGTGCTGCCGGACCGCGCAGTGGACACCGGTCTCGTCCAAGGTCTCCCGCACGGTGGTCGTCTCCGCCTTGCCTCCCGGCTTGATGACCCCAGCCGGGAACTGCCACGTGATTCCAGCAGCGTCGTCGTCCCGCCGGCACACCAGCAGGACATCGCTGTCGCGGACCACCACCGCGATAGCCACCCGAAGGGGCTGCGCGCCCGGTGGCATCGAGTCCGCTGGGGACCGTTCCTTCGCCAGCAGAAGCGCGAAGCGCTGTCGTGCAGCCGGAGGAGCCTGCTCGTAAGCCGTGTCGAGTAGCTGCTGCATCTCCCTGCGAGGCACGACGGACGCGTCGGAGTGCCAGGTGGCCACGGTCCTCACGGCGATGCCCAGGAGGGTGGCGAACTGTTCGTTGCCGAGCCGTAGGGCGGACTGCAGCAGGCAGGCGTACCGGCCGCTCCAGCGCTCGATCACCTCCACAAGACTGCCCCCTCGTCGCTGCTCCGGTGCAGGAACCCGTGCGCCGAAAGTGCACCCCCACTGCACTGGCGCTTCATGGTCGCGCGAGAAGAGCCCCGGAAGAATCGGAGTCACCAGGGGCCAAGGAACCACCCGCCGACGGCTCAGTCCCTTGGAGACACATCAGAGGCGCGAAGGCGCCAGACGACCACACGGAGATTCTAGGTGCAGACCTCCATCGCATAGCGGCGACAAAGAAGTTGGCCGAATCGGGCCTCGCGTCAACTGCGCGTCGGCACCATTGCCGGCGTTCACCCGTCCGTGGCATTGCCCGCGCGCCCGGACCGCCCTGCCAGCGCCGGTAACCTCAGCAGGTGACGGCTGATCGTCCGTCATGTTCGGTTGCTAGCAAGGCGAAAGGAAGTCAATGCCCGAGGTTCAGGCACACACTGTCGAGCGCACGCTCGTCCTGCTCAAGCCCGATGCGCTGGCGCGTGGCCTGGCGGGAAGGATCATCACGCGATTTGAGGACGCCGCGCTGAAGATCGTCGGCACGAAGATGAAGTGGATGGACGAGGAGTTCACCCGCCAGCACTACTTCGACCTTGAGGAACGGCTGGGTTCGGAGGTCTACAACGTCACGTCGACGTTCATGCAGCAGGGGCCGGTTATCGCTCTGGTGCTGGAGGGCTTCGACGCCATCGCCACGGTCCGCAAGATCGTCGGCAGCACGTACCCGAACGAGGCCCCGGCCGGCACAGTGCGGGGCGATTTCTCGCACTACAGCGCCGCGGCCAGCATCGCCTCTGGCAAGGCGGTCGCGAACCTTGTGCACGCCTCCGGCAACGCGGAGGAGGCCAAGCAGGAGGTGGAGCTGTGGTTCGGCAAGGACGAGCTGCAGGACTACAAGACCCTGGCCGAAATCTATACGTACTAGCAGCGGGTCACGGCGTCACCACGTGGACGCCGTCGCGTTGATCACCACTGGGGCACGACCGTATGAACCGAGAGGGCACCATGACCAACCAGACCCGCCTGGCCTCCACCGAGGAACTGGAGTCGATCTTCCAGCGTGAGCTGGCGACCGACCGGTGGGCGGCCACCGAGACCGCGTACGCCCTGGCAGTGCGCCACCGCGACCTGGGCGACTGGCCCGCGTCGCGTGAGTGGGCCGACCAGTGCCTGCGTCTGCTGGAGGGCTTCCCAAGCGAGACGGAGGAGCAGGTCGCCACCGGCCGGACATCGGTAGGAGGCATTCAGCTGCCGACCTACCTGCACTCGGGTGTCGTCCAGGAGCGCTTCGGCACCCTCGGCTGACACCCACAGATTCACCGGCGTGATGCGGCCGGCACCCCCATCGGCCGCGTCACCCCGCGTTCGACCACCAACCCCATAGCGATCGCCCGACCGGACAGCCCCCGCACGGCAGGGTTCGGCTGGCTTCGCCATGCCTGAAACGAGGAGGCGTCAGCCCCGTGGCCGTCGAGATCGAGATGCGCGCCCGCTTCACCAAGGAGGTCCACGACCAGCTCGTCACCCGCCTGAAGGCGGACGGGGAGGACCTGGGCCCCGACGACAAACACATCTACTTCTACGTGCTCCCCGACCAGCTCCTGAAGGTCACCGACAACACCGCCGCCGGCACCGCCAAGATCACCCTGAAGGGGAGCAAGATCGGGCAGGGGGCGGCCTTCGCGGAGACCGAGTTCGCCATCGCACCCGCCGACGTTCCTGGCGCGGTGAAGGTGTTCAACGCCCTCGGGTTCGAGTCGGTGATGCATGAGGCGTTCAACTTCCGTCACAACTTCCGCTTCGACGGCGTCGAGATCGCGGTCAAGTGGAGTGAGGCGTGGGGCTATCACGCAGAGTTCGAGGTGCTGCTGGAGGACGGCGCCCCGGACGCCACCCGCGCCGAGGCCGAGGCCAAGATCACGGACGTCGCCACGGCGCTCGGGGTGACCTTGATGACGGAGCAGGAGCTGGCCGACTTCACGGCCGCCTTCGAGGCCGCAGAGAAGGAGCGCAAGGAGCGCGAACAGCAGGCCGCACCGATCCGGTAAGGAACATCACCGCGGAGACCACCAAGGGGGTGGGCACGAATGAGCACGACCCCGTTGACCGCAAGTCTGATCGACCTTGCTGCCCGAGGGCAGCTCCCGCTCCACCAACACATGGACCACCCCACCATCGAGTGGATCAGCGACAACCGGCCCGACCTCCCGTCAGCGCCGCAGCCGGCCTTGCGCCCGCAGTCGAAGAAGCTGCTCACGCACGGCGGACTGCCCACCCGGTGGTGGGCCGACCCCCGCCTGTACACCTCGCTCCACGGCGTCCGGCACGCCATGAGGACGGCGGCGCTCGCCGCCGTCCTCGCCGAGGCAAACTGCCTCGACGACGCCGACACCGCCACGGCCGTCCTCGCCGCCGCCGTACACGACTGCCAGCGGCGCCACGATAAGGACGACCGCGGACATGGCGCTCGCGCGGCCATCTGGCTCGCCGCGAACGCCGACACCGTCTGGGGCCACTTCGGCCTCACCGCCACGCCACGGCGGATCGTGCAGGCGGCCACCGCCGTCCGCCTGCACGACGTCCCCTACGAGACGTTCACCGCAGACGACAGGACCGACCACGCCCGGGCCGAGCGCATCACCGATGTGGTCAAGGCCGCCGACGCCCTGGACCGCTACCGCATGCCGAAGCTGAAGTGGTGGCCGGACTCCCGGTACGTCCGCGAACCCGCCTTCGACCATCTGCGCGGCCTCGCCTTCGACCTGGTCCTCATCTCCGAACGGGCCTACCTCGCCGGGGCCAGCGGCACCGCGGCCGTCCGCTACGCGCTCGCCGAGAAGGGCCTGGTCTGACCATGGACTTCCTCGACGCCTACCACCTGTGGGCCGACGCCCACGCCTTCTTCGACTCCACCCTCATTCCCAGCCCCTCCGACCACACCGACCCGCTCGCTGCCCAGGCTGCGAACTGGGAACGACGACTCGCCGAGGAGACCCCGAACGGCCACCTGCTGCGGCAGAACGCCCTCTTCGAGGCCCTGAGTGGAAACGGCAAGCTGCACCTCCTGCACGTCACCCACGCCCTGGAGGAGATCAGCCGACAGGGAGTGCTCTACCCGTCGGGCGGCTGCCTCGTCGGGAGCATCTACTGCGCGCCGGTCACCGCGACCGACCAGGGTTTCCGCATGCACAACCTCGGCGCCTACGTCCTGACCAAGGAAGCGCCGGCCTTCCTGGCCAAGCTCGGCGTCACCGATCGCGTCCCCGCCCCGCTGATCTTCGAGATCGACACCCCGCCGCAGGCGTATCGCGGTCTCGCCGGCGTGGACTACCTGCGGCTGGGCCTCATTCACCTGCAGATCTACAGCCATCTCGAATACCTGCTGAGCAAGAACGAGCGGCACCAGCTGCGCGAGACCGTCGTCAGCCGGGTCAAGAACTCGGCCGCGTTCCTCGCCACCGCTGCCGCTCTCGCCTACCAGGGCACCCAGGTCGACGCCGAACCGTTCCTCAGGCTGCTCGACGAGACGATCCCCCGCCTGCCGATCCTGGGCTACCTGTACTTCGAAGCGGTCGCCGAGTACCTGATGCTCCACTCGACGTCTGACCACACCCGGCGCCTTGCCGAGCTCGGCGAGCTGAACAACTGGCTGTACAAGGAGATGCTGTTCGCCTCCTTCCCCGCCATGGCCGGCAAGTTCGACCTGGCGAGGTTCCGTCCCCGTCCGAAGCAGCTGGCCGCGCTCATCCACCGAGTCGACCCGACCATCGACACCAGCCACGCGAGCGCTTACCTGGTCGAGCGGATCAGCTACCTCGTCGCCGCCCGCCTCTTAGCGCCTGGCGACGCCCCCGAAGCCTGGCACCACACGCGCTGGGAATTCGACTCCCTGGCCACCCAGCTCGGACCGCTCCTCGGCCACCTCATCCACCGAGAACTCCGCACCTTCGGCCGCTACCCCGACTTCTACTTCTACTTCGACCAGCACAAGGCATTGCAAGCCTGGAACTACTGGAACCACATGGACATCGTCGCCCCGTTCAACGGCACGATGCCCAAGGGCGAGATCGGCATCAACCCGGCCTACCCCAACCTCGACTACCGCGTCTGGCGCGCCGAGCAGGACGACGCCGGCCACCTCCACCCGGCCGAAGAGCTCTCGCTGACCATCGCCCCGCGCCTGGTGGACATCAAGTACACCCTCATGCGCAACAACCAGTGGACCGCCCCCACGCCCAGCGTCGCCTGATCCACCGCCGCCTCTCGCGGCACACCCCACCCGAGCAACCTCACACGCAGGAGATCCGTGATGAGTCCCTCCGGCATGCCCTCCGTCGACCTCCTCGGCGAGCAGATCGCCTCCGTCCTCGCCGACCCGGCCACCACCCACGGCCTCGCCCGCACCCTCCGGGCCGCCGCCAAGGAGATCGACCTCCACCGCTACCACCACTCCAGCCGGCGTGCCTGGCCCAACGGCCGGATCGACGACAAGCCCGCCAAGGTCCAGATCGGCGGCGGGGCCCACCGCATCGACGGCTTCTTCAACATCGACCTCGTCCCGCCAGCCGACCTCCTCTGGGACATCCGCGAGGGCATCCCCCTCCACGACGACAGCACCGACGAGATCTTCTCCGAGCACTTCCTGGAGCACATCGACTACCCGCGCTCGGCCAAGCACTACGTCCGCGAGGCCCACCGCGTCCTCGTGCCGGGCGGCCGGGTCATCACCGGCGTCCCCGACGCCGCCTTCGCCATGAGCCAGTACCCCGGCCCGCTGGACGCCACCGACGAGACGATCGAGCGCTGGTACGCCAGGCGCGACTGCCGCAGCGACATCAACACGCGGCTCGACCTCATCAACCTCGTCTTCCGCGACCAGGACGACGACCCCACGTACACCCCGCACCTGTGGGCCTACGACCACGAGAAGCTCGTCCAGCTCTTCACCGAGGCCGGCTTCACCACCGTCGAGCCCTGGACCTTCGACCCCGCCATGGCCAACCCGAAGCGCCGCTGGGGCAGCGTCTACGTCATCGCGACGAAATAACACCCCATCAAGGGTCCCGGCGCGTCCACGTGCGCCAACACTGTGCGCCACGAAGGGGCACTGGCCTGCGACAGCGACTACGTACCGGTAGACAGCTCCCCAGGCACAGAACCGGGTATGGGGCTCGGGGGTCCGTCACCTGCTCGGCACCTGAGCGCCTCCGAGGGAAGCGGCAACATAGCGGCTGATCGCCGGTTAGCCAAACCGGCGATCCCGCGCACCATTGATAGTCCACCGCCACGACCTGCCCGTACATCGAAAGGCACCACCCAGACGACCACAGACCAAACGCGAAGCGCTCATGGCCAAGGTGCCGTCAAGCGATCACGCCGCTGCGTAGCTCGCCCTGAACAGAGCCTGTGCACGCTCCACGTCCCTCGGCGTGCGGAGCTGTACCTCCAAGTCGCCCGTCCCGTGATGCCCGAGCCCGGACACGTCCCGGGTGAACCCGGGAACGAGGTCGACGTCCTTCGGGTCGACCTTCAGGTAGACGAGGATCTTGCTCCGCTGAGGCGGACAGACGCAGGCGAAATTTCGCAGACGCTGATACGCCCGGTACTGCTTGCGCTCAACGCAGTTCACGCCGTCCCCGAGACCGAGCAATGCTTCGTCGACCGCGTTCGCCAGCTCGACCATCGACGCCCCCTTGACGTCGACTGCCGCCCGTGCGACCGCCTGTCGGCGCGCCCGCCGGGCGACCGGTGTCCCGCCGCTCACGGACGCCACGGTCTCAAGCCCGAGCAGGTCGCAGCCGAAGAGTCGGTAGCGGACCAGGTCGATCGACCTCCGGTGCTCGCGTACGGCGTGCACGTCGTAGCGCGTGAAGTCTCCAGCGATACAGATCAGGCGCGGTCCGCTCCACAACACCTGGGCCGCAGCCGTAGCCCCGAGCCGGTCGCGGACCAGGTGCTCGAACTCGCGGCGGTGGTCCATCAACCACGAGAGGTAAAACAGGCCCTGGTTGATGACGCCGGCGTCGACACCCCGCTTGTACTCGACGATGACCGGCGACCCGTTCTCGTCCAAGCCGAGCGAGTCGATCCGGCCCCCGTGAACCGACCCTGTGCTGTACTCGCTCGCCATGAAACGGACGCCCAGCAGCGTCTCCATGTGAGCCTCGACGAGGCCCTGCACATCCGCCTCTACCTCAGCAAGACGCGGCGTGACCTCGGTCACGCCGCTTTTCGTCGTGTGGAACAGCTTCAGGCCCGACACCTTCCCCTCCTCGATTCGGAGATCGACAACGTCGGGCAGGTGCGGATTTGTTTCCGCGAGGGCCTTCGGAGCCGTGAAGAAAGTGTGAGCGCGGGTGGGTCGACGGTACCCGCTCCCCCTCTTGCCGAGGTGTGGCCCACGAGCCAGCACGGGAGTGTCACCGGCATCCCAGCACGATCCCAGCACGGTAGGGGTGAGCAGGGGTGATGACGGGTGACGATGGGTCAGATTTCCCAGCACCATCCCAGCACGGGAAAAAGCTAGGGGCCCGACGCCGAAGAGTCGGACCCCTTCTGACCTGCATGTTTGCCAGATCAGCGATGTGGTGGTACGTCACCCACTACACGTTGAAGCGGAACTCCACAACGTCCCCGTCCTGCATGACGTAGTCCTTGCCCTCCATGCGGGCCTTGCCCGCGGCGCGGGCGTCGGCGACCGAGCCGGTGGCGACCAGGTCGACGAAGTGGATGACCTCGGCCTTGATGAAGCCCTTCTGGAAGTCGGTGTGGATGACACCGGCCGCCTCGGGGGCCGTGGCGCCCTTCTTGATGGTCCAGGCGCGGGACTCCTTGGGGCCTGCCGTGAGGTAGGTCTGGAGGCCCAGCGTCTCGAAGCCGACGCGGGCGAGAGTGGCGAGGCCGGGCTCGTCCTGGCCGACGGACTGGAGGAGTTCGAGGGCCTCGTCGTCGTCGAGCTCGGCGAGGTCGGCCTCCAGCTTGGCGTTCAGGAAGATCGCCTCGGCCGGGGCGACCAGGGCGCGCTGCTCGTCCTTGAAGGCCTCGTCGGTCAGCTCCTCCTCGTCGACGTTGAAGACGTAGAGGAAGGGCTTGGTGGTGAGGAGGTGCAGGTCGTGGAGGATCGCGGCCTTCTCGGTGCCCTGGACGATGCCGGCGGAGAAGAGGGTGTCGCCCTTCTCCAGGATGGCCTTGGCCTCCTCGACCGCGGCGACCTTCGGCTGGACGTCCTTCTTGATCCGCGCCTCCTTCGCCAGGCGCGGCAGCACCTTCTCGATGGTCTGGAGGTCGGCGAGGATCAGCTCGGTGTTGATCGTCTCGATGTCGTCCTTGGGCGAGACCTTGCCGTCCACGTGGACGACGTTCTCGTCCTTGAAGGCGCGGATGACCTGGCAGATCGCGTCGGACTCACGGATGTTCGCCAGGAACTTGTTGCCCAGGCCCTCACCCTCGCTGGCGCCGCGCACGATGCCGGCGATGTCGACGAAGTCGACGGTCGCGGGAAGGATCCGCTGCGAGCCGAAGACCTCGGCGAGCTTGGCCAGGCGCGGGTCCGGGACGCCGACCACGCCGACGTTCGGCTCGATGGTGGCGAACGGGTAGTTGGCCGCCAGTACGTCGTTCTTGGTCAGGGCGTTGAACAGGGTCGACTTGCCGACATTCGGCAGGCCGACGATTCCGATCGTGAGCGACACGTTGGCGACTTCCCGTAGCGAGAGGGGTAGGGGACGGGCCCGTGGGACCGCGAGCGGCAGGGGCCGATCCCCCAGTTTACGGGCGCGGCCCGGTGACATCGCGGCCACGTGCCATCGAACTCATCGCCAAGCTCACACAAAGGGCGTGTCCAACGCCTGATAACGCCCTCCCCGCGACCTACGTTGGTCGGGTGGAGCAATACAGGACGCGCACCCAGCAGCCCTCCGCCGCCGTATACCGCGTCGAGACGCGTCCCGCGCGGCCGACGCCCCCCGTCGTGGTGGCGCTGCGCAGGATGCCCCGTCCCCGCCTGACCGGCCTGGGCGCGGGGCTGTTCGCGTCCATGACGATGCTGCTCCTGGGCTGCCTGGACTCGCTCCTGCTGGGCGGGGAGCCGATCGTCTACGGCCTGCTGTTCCTGCCCGTCAGCGCGCTGACCGCGCTGTGGGTGCGGCCCGCGGACCTGGTCACCGCGCCGATCGGCGTGCCGATCGCGTTCGCCGTCGGCGCGGTACCGATCGCCGGCGGTACGGAAGGGGTCGGCGCCCGGGTCATGGCCGTCGTGACCACGCTCGCCCTGCACGCCGGCTGGCTCTACGGCGGCACGCTCATCGCCGGGCTGATCGTCACCGTACGGAAGGTCCGGCTGATGCAGCGCCGCCGCGCCCGGCTGCGGTAGGCACGTTCGGGCGCAGCCGCAGGTCGATGTCGGGGCCGGGGTCGGGGTCGGGAGTGTTCTGGGCCGGGGTCGGGAGTGCTCTGGGCCGGGGTCGGGAGTGCTCTGGGCCGGGATCGGAGGTGCTCGGGGTCGGGGCGGAGGTGCTCGGGGCCGGGTCGGCCCGGACGGCGTGCTCAGACGGTGTGCTCCTCCGCCGCCGCCATCGCCGCACCCACGATCCCCGCGTTGTTCTGCAGCTCCGCCGGGACGATCTCCGCCTCGATGCCCTGGATCAGCGGGACGAACCTGTCGGCCTTGCGGCTGACACCGCCCCCGATGATGAACAGCTCGGGCGAGAACAGCATCTCGACGTGGGCAAGATACTTCTGGACGCGGTGCGCCCAGTCCTTCCAGCTCAGATCATGGTCTTCCTTGACCTTCGTCGAGGCGTGCTTCTCCACCTCGTGGCCGTCCAGCTCCATGTGACCGAGCTCGGTGTTGGGCACCAGCCGGCCGCCCGAGAACAGCGCGCTGCCGATGCCCGTGCCGAAGGTCAGCACCATGACGGTGCCGGTGCGGCCGCGGCCCGCGCCGAACGACATCTCGGCGATGCCGGCGGCGTCGGCGTCGTTGAGGACGGTGACGGGCAGCCCGCCCAGCCGGCCGCCGAGCAGCCGGACCGCGTCCAGGCCGATCCAGCCCTTGTCGACGTTGGCGGCGGTGCGGATCGTACGGCTCGTGACGACGCCCGGGAAGGTGATACCGATCGGCCCCGACCAGCCGAAATGGCTGACGACCTCGGCCACGGCCCCGGCCACCGCGTCGGGGGTGGCCGGGTGCGGGGTCAGCACCTTGTGGCGGGATTCGGTGAGGTCTCCGCGCTCCAGGTCCACGGGCGCGCCCTTGATTCCCGATCCGCCGATGTCCACTCCGAAGATCTGCATGGACCCAACGTTACGGCGTGGAACGCAGGGTCACCGCCGGAAGCGGTGACCAGGGGTCATTTCCCGGTGGTCCCGGCGAGGGTCACTGGTCGGCGAGGCGGGCCGCCTCGGCCCGGAGGTCGCGGCGCAGCTCCTTCGGCAGGGAGAACGTGATCGACTCCTCGGCCGCCTTGACGATCTCGACGTCCTCGAAGCCCCGCGCGGACAGCCACTCCAGGACGCCTTCGACGAGCACCTCGGGCACGGACGCGCCGGACGTGACTCCGACCGTGGTGACGCCCTCCAGCCAGGCCTCGTCGATCTCGTCGGCGAAGTCGACGAGATGCGCGTCCCGGGCACCGGCGAGCAGGGCGACCTCGACGAGCCGCTTGGAGTTCGACGAGTTCTGCGAGCCGACCACGATGACGAGGTCCGCCTCGGCGCCCATCTGCTTGACCGCGATCTGGCGGTTCTGCGTGGCGTAGCAGATGTCGTCGCTGGGCGGGGACTGCAGGAGCGGGAACTTCTCCTTGAGCTTGTCGACGGTCTCCATCGTCTCGTCGACCGACAGAGTGGTCTGGGACAGCCACACGACCTTCGACTCGTCGCGGACCGTCACGTTCTCCACGTCGTCGGGCCCGTCGACCAGCGTGATGTGGTCGGGGGCCTCGCCGGAGGTGCCGATGACCTCTTCGTGGCCCTCGTGGCCGATCAGCAGGATGTCGAAGTCGTCCTTCGCGTACCGCACGGCCTCCTTGTGGACCTTGGTGACCAGCGGGCAGGTCGCGTCGATGGTGGCGAGCTTCCGGGCCGCCGCCTCCTCGTGCACGATCGGGGCGACACCGTGGGCCGAGAACATCACGATCGAGCCCTCGGGGACCTCCGCCGTTTCCTCGACGAAGATCGCGCCCTTCTTCTCCAGGGTCTGTACGACGTACTTGTTGTGGACGATCTCGTGCCTGACGTAGACGGGCGCCCCGTACTGTTCGAGGGCCTTCTCCACGGCGATCACGGCACGGTCCACGCCCGCGCAGTAGCCACGGGGAGCGGCGAGGAGGACGCGTCGGGCGTTCGTAGCAGTCATGCCCCCATGTTAAGGGCGGGTTCCCGGCGTCGAGGGCGGGGCCCGACCGGCGGACGGAGCCAGGCCGCGCCGGTGATCACCCACGGAACCGGGGGCTGCGTCAGAGGCTCCCACTACGCTCGCCGCATGGCTTTGCAGACGTCTCCCGAGGCCCCCCTGCCCGTCGGCCGGGTCTCACGGCTGATCGGCGGATGGATCGACCGGCTCGGTGCGGTCTGGGTGGAGGGACAGATCACGCAGTTGTCGCGGCGGCCGGGCGCCGGCGTGGTGTTCATGACGCTGCGCGATCCGTCGCACGACATCTCGCTGAGCGTGACCTGCTACCGCCAGGTGTACGACACGGTGGCCGACGTCGTCTCCGAGGGCGCGCGGGTGATCGTGCACGCGAAGCCGGAGTGGTACGCCCCGCGGGGACAGCTGTCGCTGCGCGCCACGGAGATACGGCCGGTCGGTGTCGGCGAGCTGCTGGCGCGGCTGGAACAGCTGAAGAAGTCGCTGGCGGCGGAGGGCCTGTTCGCGGCCGACCGCAAGCGGCCGCTGCCGTTCCTGCCGCAGCTCATCGGCCTGGTGTGCGGCCGGGCGTCCGCGGCCGAGCGGGACGTACTGGAGAACGCCCGGCGCCGCTGGCCGGCGGTCCGCTTCGAGGTGCGCAACGTGGCCGTGCAGGGTGTGCACGCGGTGCCCCAGGTGGTGCAGGCGGTCAGGGAGCTGGACGCGCTGCCCGAGGTTGACGTGATCATCGTGGCCCGGGGCGGCGGCAGTGTGGAGGACCTGCTGCCGTTCTCGGACGAGCAGCTCGTACGGGCGGTGGCCGCGGCGGGTACGCCGGTGGTGTCGGCGATCGGTCACGAGCCGGACTCCCCGCTGCTGGACCTGGTGGCGGACCTGCGGGCGTCGACTCCCACGGACGCGGCGAAGAAGGTCGTGCCGGACGTCGGCGAGGAGCTGGACCGGGTGCGGCTGCTCCGGGACCGGGCGCTGCGTACGGTCCGGGGGCTGATCGATCGCGAGGAGCGGGGGCTGGCCCATGCGCTGGCACGGCCGTGCATGGAGCACCCGCACCGGATGGTGGACGACCGGGCCGAGCAGATCGACGCCCTGCTCGGCCGGAGCCGGCGCACGCTGCGGCATCTGCTGGACCGGGCGGACTCGGAGCTGTCGCACACCCGTGCTCGGGTGTACGCGCTGTCGCCCGCAGCGACGCTGGAGCGGGGCTACGCGGTCCTGCAGAAGGCGGACGGCAAGGTGGTGCGGGCGCCGGAGGAGGTCGCGGAGGGTGAGGAACTGCGGGCCCGGGTCGCGGAGGGCGAGTTCTCGGTTCGGGTCACGGAGTGACGGGCGGAGGGGATGCCGGATGGTGATGGCCCGCGGATGCCCCGCCTCGCCGAGCCGGAGTGCGGCGACGGCGGTGCCGCACCCACGAGCCGCTGCGTCCCGAGGAAGTCGCCGTCGGTCCCCGGCCGTGAGGGGGTCTGGCCCCTCGACCCGGCGGGCCGCCCCGACGGGCCGGAGGCCCCGTCCGGACCGGGCGCGGTGGCGCGGTCCGGGCAACGGTTCCCGCCGCCGCAACATCGCTGTCGTACCGCGCACATAGGGTGGAGCACATGGCCAGTACAGACACCGCGGGCACGTTGGGTTACGAGCAGGCGCGGGACGAGTTGATCGAGGTCGTACGCCGTCTGGAGGCGGGTGGCACGACGCTCGAGGAGTCCCTTGCGCTGTGGGAGCGCGGCGAGGAACTCGCGAAGGTCTGCCGGCACTGGCTGGAAGGCGCCCGGGCCCGGCTGGACGCGGCGCTCGCGGAGGGTTCGGAGGGCGCGGAGAACGGCGGCGGGGCGAACACCGCCGACGGCACGGGCTCGGCGAACGGCTGACCCGCCCTGTGCTGCTGCACCACGGCACCACACCGCACCACACCGCACCGCACCGCACCGCACCGCACCGGCGAGCCAGGACCGAGTGAGACGGACCGAGCGGGACGGACCGGAGTGTGAACAAGCCGTGTACCGAGGCGTTAGGCGAGGCGTGTACCGAGGCGTGAGGCGAGGCGTGTATCGAAGCGTGAGGCGAGGCGTGACCCCCACATGAGGCGAACAGCCATGAATGTGACGTGCGCCACTACTCGGCGTTAGTTGAAATTTAACCAATAGGCGCCCGGTTGAACCGCTCGCAAGACGCCCCGTACCCACTGGAAGGTTCGCCGTAATGACTCTCGCCCTTGACGCCGCCGCCCAGGACCTGCTGTTCCGCGAGGCCCACACCGCCCACACGTTCACCGACGAGCCGGTGACCGAGGATCAGGTGCAGGCGATCTACGACCTGGTCAAGTACGGCCCGACCGCGTTCAACTCGACCCCGCTGCGGATCGTCCTGGTCCGCTCCGAGGAGGCGCGTGGCCGCCTGGTCAAGCACATGGCGGAGGGCAACCAGGCGAAGACCGCCTCCGCGCCGCTGGTCGCGATCCTGGCCGCCGACAACGAGTTCCACGAGGAGCTGCCGGAGCTGCTGCCGCACTTCCCGCAGGCCAAGGACCTCTTCTTCACCGAGCGCCCGGCCCGCGAGAGCTCCGCCACCGTGAACGCCGCACTGCAGGCCGCGTACTTCATCGTCGGTGTCCGCGCCGCGGGCCTGGCCGCCGGCCCGATGACCGGCTTCGACTTCGCCGGGGTCCAGAAGGAGTTCCTGGACGGCGACCACACCCCGGTGATGGTCGTCAACATCGGCAAGCCCGGCGAGAACGCGTCGTTCCCGCGCTCCCCGCGTCGCGCCTACGAGGACGTCGTCACCACCGTCTGACGCACGCGGGCCCACCGTCCGGCGCATCCCGGCCGGCACGTCCCGGCGCGGGAAACCGGGCCGGGACCGCACGGGTGACAGCGCCCTGCACGGGCACCGGAAGAACCGAGGCCGCCGCTCCTTCCGGAGCGGCGGCCTCGCCGCGCGTTCAGGCCTTCTTCGACTCCAGGGCCGCGGCCACCAGGCCGAGCTGCTCGTACGAGCCGGTGCCGGTCACGACCGTCGTGTGGCCCTTGTCCTGGCGGACGAGCGCGTCGTACTTGGGCCCCTCCCAGCGCTCCCAGACCTGGTCGCCGACCTTCTGCGTCTCCTCGGTCCGCTCGGCCCGCTGGCTCACGGCGTAAGCGAACTTCCTCGCAGGCGCCGTGGACTGCTCGACGGCGACGTACTGCCGGTCGGGGCTGTGGAAGCCGAGGTGCCAGGCGTTCTCGTCGGAGCGGTCGTACCGCACGGAGGTGGCCTTCCAGCCCTCCGGGAGCCCGACCGGTGCCGCCACGGGGTACGGCGCCGCGCGCCGCGCCGTCTGGAGCTCTACCGTGTAGTCCCTGGCCTTGACCGGGTCGCCCGAGTCGTCGTGCGGAATGACGAGATAGGCCGCCACGACGACGGGCGCGACCGCCGCCATCGACAGCAACATGTTCCGTACCGTCTGCTTGCCTCGCATACCTGCCACGCACCCATGTTCTCAGGTCATGACGCCGCTCATACGTGGGGCCCACTGCTCATTCTGTCGGGGTACCGATAGAGTCTCGGGGCACCCTCGTTTTATCCGGCCGTCGTCGTACAGAAAGGTGCGCTCCGATGACCGAGCACCATCTTCCGCCTCCGCTCGAGGTCTCTCCCGAGGCCCCCGACCGCAACCTCGCCCTGGAGCTCGTCCGGGTCACCGAGGCCGCCGCGATGGCCGCCGGCCGCTGGGTCGGCCGAGGTGACAAGAACGGTGCCGACGGCGCGGCGGTCAAGGCGATGCGCACGCTCGTCCACACCGTGTCGATGAACGGTGTCGTCGTCATCGGTGAGGGCGAGAAGGACGAAGCGCCCATGCTGTTCAACGGCGAGCGCATCGGTGACGGCACCGGTGCCGAGTGCGACATCGCCGTGGACCCGATCGACGGCACGACGCTCACGGCGAAGGGCATGCCGAACGCGATCGCCGTCCTCGCCGCCGCCGACCGCGGCACCATGTTCGACCCGTCCGCGGTCTTCTACATGGACAAGCTGGTCACCGGCCCCGAGGCCGCCGACTTCGTCGACATCGACGCCCCGGTCTCGGTGAACATCCGCCGGGTCGCCAAGGCGAAGAACTCCTCCCCCGAGGACGTCACGGTCGTCATCCTGGACCGCCCCCGCCACGAGGGCATCGTCAAGGAGATCCGCGAGACCGGCGCGCGTATCAAGTTCATCTCGGACGGCGACGTCGCCGGCTCGATCATGGCCGTCAAGGAAGGCACCGGCGTCGATCTGCTGCTCGGTGTCGGCGGTACGCCCGAGGGCATCATCTCGGCCTGCGCGATCAAGTGCCTGGGCGGCGTGATCCAGGGCAAGCTGTGGCCGAAGGACGAGGAGGAGCGGCAGCGCGCGCTGGACGCCGGCCACGACCTCGACCGCGTCCTGTCGACGAACGACCTGGTCAGCGGGGAGAACGTGTTCTTCGTCGCCACCGGCATCACGGACGGCGAGCTGCTGCGCGGCGTCCGGTACCGCTCGGAGACCGCGACCACCCAGTCGCTGGTGATGCGCTCGAAGTCCGGCACGATCCGCCAGATCGACTCCACGCACCGGCTGTCGAAGCTGCGCGCGTACAGCGCGATCGACTTCGACCGGGCCCAGTAGCGGCAGGCGCGGTTACGTACGCGAAGGAGGGCGTTCCCGTTGTGCGGCGGGGGCGCCCTCTTCCGCGTCCGGATCATTTCCGGGGGCGCCCTCTTGCGCGTACGTACATTCGCCGTTCGTGGTGCCCTGCCGTCCCGGTGCCTCCGTCGGCGGCGGGGGACGCCGACGACCCTGCGTCAGCCGGCGGCGGCGACGCGGGTCGTCGAGGCGGCCTTCTTGAGCTCCATCTCACGGCGCCGGCGACGGGCGAGGGCCACCCGGCGCTCGGCGGCCGTGAGACCGCCCCAGACGCCGTAGGGCTCGGGCTGGAGGAGGGCGTGCTCCCGGCACTCGACCATCACGGGGCAGCGTGCACAGACCCGCTTCGCCGCCTCCTCCCGGGCCAGCCGGGCGGCCGTCGGTTCCTTCGACGGAGCGAAGAACAGCCCCGCCTCGTCGCGGCGGCACACCGCCTCCGTGTGCCAGGGCCCCTCCTGGTCGTCCCGGGCGGGGACTGCTGGACCACTCTGCGGCGGAACGGCGGCGACCTGCAGGGGCTGACGCGGCGCATGCAGCACGATCTACTCCTGACGACGGCTTCGCGAGCGAGAGACGATGCAGCGTTCCCTACCCGCTGTGCGCGCGCCTATGCACTGGGTTGACGGGCCCGTGTGTGCGGCATGTGTACAGGGCATGTGTGCGGACCGTGCGCCCGTACGCGCATGCCCGCCGCGGGGCAGGAGTCACTGGAGTCTCCCGCGAGGTCACTGGAGTCGCCGGCGTATCTGCTTGTACAGGTCCTGGATCACCTTGCCCTTGTGGGGCTTGGCCTCGATGTTCCCGAGGACCGCGTAGCCGTACACCACGACGACGGGGGCCTGCGGGTCGGCGGCCTCCAGCGAGTCGACCTCGAAGTTGCCCATGAGGCCGCTGCCGCTGCCGCGCAGAGTCACGTTCTCCGGGACGGTCACTTCGACGTTCCCGAACACCGCCGTCGCGTTGATCACCGTGAGCCGCTGCTCGAACAGCGCCTCGCTGAGATCGATCTCGATATTGCCGAAGAGCGCGAACGCGTTCGTCGTACGCGGGACCCGCCACCTGCCCTTGCGCACAGCGCCGGACAGCACGGCGAACAGCTTCTGCGAGGTGCCCGGGACGGCCGCGTCCTCCGGCGGGCAGGCGGGCGCCGGTGCGACCACCCGCCCCGGCGTGAGCGGGGTGCCGGGCACGGGCAGGTCCCGCACCAGGGGTTCGAGATCGGCCATCGTCTTGGCCCGGAGGACCGCCTCGATGCGGTCCACGTGCTCCTCGGCCGTCAGCCGGCCCTCGGCGAGGGCGTCCCGCAGGACGTCCGCGATCCGGTCGCGGTCGGCGTCCGAGGCCCGCAGTCCGGCTTCTTGGGTGCGCTTCGTCAGGTCCACGGCCCAAGACTAGCGAAACGCGATAGATCGCGACTAGTCCGCGACGCGCATCGATTCGCCGCCGTCGCCGCCCCCCTGCCCGCACGGCCTTCGCCACCCCGGCCCCGAACTGAGCCTTACCTCACAAGCCCCGACCTCCAGGTGCGTTCTACGCTTGTGGGCGCGCTGCCAATCGGATGTCAGCCGCAGTCTGCCGAGTGAGGAATGGCCGTAATGCCAGAGTTTCAGTACTCCGATCTGCTCCCGCTGGGAGAGGACACCACGCCCTACCGCCTGGTGACCACCGAGGGTGTCTCCACCTTCGAGGCCGACGGTCGTACGTTCCTCAAGGTCGAGCCGGAGGCGCTGCGCAAGCTGGCGGCCGAGGCCATGCACGACATCTCGCACTACCTGCGCCCGGCGCACCTCGCCCAGCTGCGGAAGATCATCGACGACCCCGAGGCGTCGTCGAACGACAAGTTCGTGGCCCTGGACCTGCTGAAGAACGCCAACATCGCGGCGGCCGGCGTGCTCCCGATGTGCCAGGACACCGGCACCGCGATCGTGATGGGCAAGCGCGGCCAGAACGTGCTGACCTCCGGCCGCGACGAGGAGGCCCTCTCGCGGGGCGTCTACGACGCGTACACCAAGCTCAACCTGCGGTACTCCCAGATGGCCCCGCTCACCATGTGGGAGGAGAAGAACACCGGGTCGAACCTGCCCGCGCAGATCGAGCTCTACGCGACGGACGGCGGCGCCTACAAGTTCCTCTTCATGGCCAAGGGCGGCGGCTCCGCCAACAAGTCGTTCCTGTACCAGGAGACGAAGGCGGTCCTGAACGAGGCCTCCATGATGAAGTTCCTGGAGGAGAAGATCCGCTCGCTGGGCACGGCCGCCTGCCCGCCGTACCACCTGGCGATCGTGGTCGGCGGCACCTCCGCCGAGTTCGCGCTGAAGACCGCGAAGTACGCCTCCGCCCACTACCTGGACGAGCTGCCCGCCGAGGGCTCACCGAGCGGTCACGGGTTCCGCGACAAGGAGCTGGAGGAGAAGGTCTTCGAGCTCACCCAGAAGATCGGCATCGGCGCGCAGTTCGGCGGCAAGTACTTCTGCCACGACGTGCGGGTCGTCCGGCTGCCGCGGCACGGTGCGTCGCTGCCGGTCGCCATCGCCGTGTCCTGTTCTGCGGACCGCCAGGCCGTCGCGAAGATCACGGCGGAGGGCGTCTTCCTGGAGGAGCTGGAGAAGGACCCGGCGCGGTTCCTGCCGGAGACCACGGACGAGCACCTGAGCGACGACGACGTGGTCCGCATCGACCTCAACCAGCCGATGCCGGAGATCCTCGCCGAGCTGTCGAAGTACCCCGTCAAGACCCGTCTCTCGCTCAGCGGCCCGCTGGTCGTGGCCCGCGACATCGCACACGCCAAGATCAAGGAGCGGCTGGACGCGGGCGAGGAGATGCCGCAGTACCTCAAGGACCACCCGGTCTACTACGCGGGCCCCGCGAAGACCCCCGAGGGCTACGCCTCGGGCTCCTTCGGCCCGACCACGGCCGGCCGCATGGACTCGTACGTGGACCGGTTCCAGGCCGCGGGCGGCTCCATGGTCATGCTGGCCAAGGGCAACCGCAGCAAGCAGGTCACCGACGCGTGCGGCACCCACGGCGGCTTCTACCTCGGCTCCATCGGCGGCCCGGCCGCCCGCCTCGCCCAGGACTGCATCAAGAAGGTCGAGGTCGTCGAGTACGAGGAGCTCGGCATGGAGGCCATCTGGAAGATCGAGGTCGAGGACTTCCCGGCGTTCATCGTCGTCGACGACAAGGGCAACGACTTCTTCCAGGAGCCTGCCCCCGCCCCGACGTTCACCTCCATCCCGGTCCGGGGCCCCGGCCTCGCCTGACCGGCCCGCTCACCGTCCCGCCCCCGCCTGCGTCCCGCAGCGGGGGCGGTGTCGCATCCACGCGTCCGGGCGTGCCGCACCCGGGAATAGACGCGGCGTCAGGGATGCTCGACGGTGCAGGAGGTACGGACATGGACCTGGGCGACTACCGGATCGAGCACGACTCCATGGGGGAGGTGCGGGTCCCCGCGGCGGCGAAGTGGCGGGCGCAGACGCAGCGGGCGGTGGAGAACTTCCCGGTGTCCGGGCAGCGGCTGGAACGCTCGCACATCGCGGCGCTGGCCCGCATCAAGTCGGCCGCGGCCAAGGTCAACGCCGGGCTGGGCGTGCTCGACCAGGACGTCGCGGAGGCGATCTCCGCGGCGGCCGGCGAGGTCGCGGAGGGCCGCTGGGACGAGCACTTCCCGGTGGACGTCTTCCAGACCGGTTCCGGCACCTCCTCCAACATGAACATGAACGAGGTGGTGGCCACCCTCGCCACCGAGCGCCTGGGCCGGGACGTGCACCCCAACGACCACGTCAACGCGTCCCAGTCGTCCAACGACGTGTTCCCGTCGTCCATCCACATCGCGGCCACGGGCGCAGTCACGGACGGGCTGATCCCCGCGCTGGAGCATCTGGCCGCAGCCCTGGAGCGCAAGGCGGAGGAGTTCCGGGAGGTCGTCAAGGCGGGCCGTACCCATCTCATGGACGCGACGCCGGTGACGCTGGGCCAGGAGTTCGGCGGCTACGCGGCCCAGGTCCGTTACGGGATCGAGCGGCTCACGGCCGCCCTCCCCCGGCTCGCGGAGCTCCCGCTCGGCGGCACCGCGGTGGGTACGGGCATCAACACCCCGCCCGGCTTCTCCGCGGCCGTCATCGCCGAGGTCGCCCGGGCCACCGGGCTGCCGCTCACCGAGGCCCGCGACCACTTCGAGGCGCAGGGCGCCCGGGACTCACTGGTCGAGACGTCCGGGCAGCTCCGTACGGTCGCCGTCTCCCTCACCAAGATCTGCAACGATCTGCGCTGGATGGCGTCCGGGCCGCGCACCGGACTGGCCGAGATCGCCCTGCCCGACCTGCAGCCGGGCTCCTCGATCATGCCCGGCAAGGTCAACCCGGTGATCCCGGAGGCCGTGCTGATGGTCGCCGCGCAGGTCACCGGCAACGACACCGCGATCGCCACGGCCGGGGCCTCGGGGAACTTCGAGCTGAACGTGATGCTGCCGGTCATCGGCAAGAACCTGCTGGAGTCGGTGCGGCTGCTCACCAACGCCTCCCGGCTGCTCGCCGACCGTGCCGTGGACGGCATCACCGCGAACGCCGGACGGGCCCGCGAGTACGCCGAGTCGTCCCCTTCCGTCGTGACCCCGCTCAACAGGTACATCGGCTACGAGGAAGCCGCCAAGGTCGCCAAGAGGTCCCTCGCGGAACGCAGGACCATCCGCGAGGTGGTGCTGGAATCGGGTTATGTGGAACGCGGCGACCTCACCCTGGAGCAGCTCGACGAGGCCCTGGACGTGTTGCGTATGACTCATCCGTGACCTGCGGAGGCGTCCGGGTTCGTAAGATCTTGGCATGACACGTACGGAGGAATCGAACACGACGGGCTCGGCCCCGCGGCGCTGGGCGCCCGGGGAGCACATCCTCTGGCGTTATCGCGACAACGTCCCGGACGGCAGGACCGGGCGCATACACATCTGCCGCCCGGTGACGGTCGTGCAGGACACCGACGAGCTGCTGGCGGTGTGGATGGCGCCCGGCACCGAGTGCGTGAAGCCGGTGCTCGCCGACGGCGGCCCGGTGTCGGGGGAACCGCTGGCCACCAGGTACACCGCGCCGCGCACCACGGTGCGGACGCCGTGGCGCGGCACGGGTGTACTCAAGATCGCCCGGCCCCACGAGCCGTGGTCGGTGTGGCTGTTCTGGGACGACGGCTGGCAGTTCCGGAACTGGTACGTCAACTTGGAGGAGCCGCGGACCAGGTGGAGCGGGGGCGTCGACTCCGAGGACCATTTCCTCGACATCGCGGTGTATCCGGACCGTACCTGGGCATGGCACGACGAGGACGAGTTCGCCCAGGCGCAGGAGGCCGGTCTGATGGGGGCCGGGCAGGCGCGGCTGGTGCAGGAGGCCGGCCGGGCCGCCCTCGACGTGGTGGGCTCGTGGGGGACGCCGTTCAAGGACGGCTGGGAGAGCTGGCGGCCCGATCCGCGGTGGACCGTGCCGGATCTTCCGGAGGACTGGGATCGCACCCCGGCGCATATGCCGTCGTGAGACCCTTGATGCGCCCCCAGGGTTCAAACGTAGGATCGTCCTCCGCAAGGCTGCGCAACGGCAATACCCGAGCGCCGCACATCTTTTGACCGTACGTCACCTCCGGGTGACCTTTCAGGGGGGTGGAGCCGTGCCGGGTGCCGGAATCACGGTGTCCGTGGCCCGCCCTGTGGACCCCGCCCGTGGAGCGGGTATACCGCTCAAAGAGATTGCAGCACGCACCTTTTCCCTGCCTCCGGCGGGGAGGCCACTTTCCGGACGGACGGAAACCGACGCGTGACGGAGCACCAGCCCACCTCGCACGAGAGCCGGCAGCCCATGGCCGCCCGGCCGCACGAGCGCGCCCGGACGCGGCCCGGAACGGACTACGCACCCCGCGCGGCCGCCGACGCCCCCGCGACACGGAGCGGGGCCGCCCCCGACCCGTATCCGGGAGGCGTCCCGGGCGCCCGCGGGCCCGCGGGTGGCCCCGGCGCGGCGGAACACCCGGTCGTACCGGGCGCGGGCGCGCCCGGCCCGCGCGGAGCCGACCATCGCGACACGCCCCCGCCGGACACGGCACCCTCGCGGCGGCGCACCGCGCGCACCTCGGAGGCGGCCGGCGCGGGCGGCACGGGGAACGTGCGGCGCCCCGACGCCGATGCGGTCCCCGGGCACTCCACGGGAACGGGACACTGCGGCCCGGGCGGCTGCGACGGCCCGGAATCCGGCCCTGCCGGGCGTCCGGAGGCGACGCACTCCTCGGGCCCGGTCACGGGCGGTGGCGGGGACGGTGATGCCCGCGTCCCCGGATCCCGCGCCCACGACCCGCACGTCCCCGGCTCACGGGCGGAGAGCACACGGGCCGACGGCGCTGGGACGGAAGGCGCGCGGGCGGACGGCACGCGGGCAGACGACTCGGACGCCCGGCGCTCCGGCCGGTACGACACCGCCGCCGTGTCCGGCGCGGACGCGGCACGCCGCGCCGCGGACACGGGCGCCGCGCGGAACGCCGGGCGTCGCGACCCGGACGGGGACCCGGTCGACATCACCGGGTTCGACGGCGACGGCGACGGTCTCACGGGGCCCGGCGGCGAGTCGGCGACGGCCCGCCGCGAGGGCGACCGGCTGCGGTTCGTGGGCGCCGCGACACGCCGGATCGCGCGCGGCATCGACCTCGACGAGATCGTGCTCGGGCTGTGCCGGGCGACGGTGCCCACGTTCTCCGACGCGATCCTGGTCCATCTGCGCGACCCTCTGCCGGTCGGCGACGAGCGGCCCGTGGCGCCGTTCGTCCTGCGGTTGCGCCGCACCGACCGGCTGCGTTTAACCGACGAGGCCCTGAGCGAAGGCCTCGCGCCGGCCGCCGTGCCCGACGAGGACGATCTGACGCCGGCCTCCGAGCTGTGCGAGATCCACACCGGTGGCGCGCTCGCCGAGGTGCTGCGCGGTGTGCGGCCGGTGTTCGCGGACTCGGCGGCCGCCCGCGCCGCGCTGGCCGAGCTGCTGGGCCCGGACCGTGCCGTGCCGTCGGGAAGCAGGGCGATCCTCGCGCCGCTGCGCGGCCGCCGCAGGGTCATCGGTGCCGCCGTGTTCGTACGCCGTCCCGAGCGGCCGGCGTTCGAGCCGAACGACCTGCTCGTCGCGGCCCAGCTCGCGACGCACACCGCGCTGGGCATCGACAAGGCGGTGCTGTACGGCCGGGAGGCGTACATCGCGGACGAGCTGCAGCGCACCATGCTGCCGGACTCGCTGCCGCAGCCGACCGGCGTGCGGCTCGCGTCCCGCTATCTCCCGGCCGCGGAGACGGCCCGGGTCGGCGGCGACTGGTACGACGCGATTCCGCTGCCGGGCAGCAGGGTCGCGCTGGTGGTCGGCGACGTCATGGGGCATTCCATGACCTCGGCCGCGATCATGGGCCAGCTGCGCACGACCGCGCAGACCCTCGCGGGACTCGACCTGCCGCCGCAGGAGGTGCTGCACCACCTGGACGAGCAGGCCCAGCGGCTGGGCTCCGACCGGATGGCGACCTGCATGTACGCGGTGTACGACCCGGTGGCGCACCGCATCACCATCGCCAACGCGGGCCATCCGCCGCCGGTGCTGCTGCATCTGGGCGGACGGGCCGAGGTGCTGAGGGTGCCGCCGGGTGCGCCGATCGGTGTCGGCGGGGTGGACTTCGAGGCGGTGGAGCTGGACGCGCCGGCCGGCGCGACGCTGCTGCTGTACACGGACGGACTGGTCGAGTCGCGGCTGCGGGACGTGTGGACGGGCATCGAGCAGCTGCGGGAGCGGCTGGCCACGACCGCCCAGCTGACCGGCCCGGACCATCCTCCGCCGCTGGAGGCGCTGTGCGACGACGTCCTCGACATGCTGGGTCCCGGCGACCGGGACGACGACATCGCGCTGCTCGCCGCCCGTTTCGACGGGATCGCGCCGAGTGATGTCGCCTACTGGTTCCTGGACCCGGAGGACGCGGCGCCGGGCCGGGCCCGTCGGCTGGCCCGGCGGGCGCTGGCCCGCTGGGACCTGGAGGAGCTGACGGACTCCGTGGAACTGCTGGTCAGCGAGGTGGTGACCAATGCGGTGCGGTACGCGGAGCGGCCGGTGACGCTGCGGCTGCTGCGCACGGACGTGCTGCGCTGCGAAGTCGGCGACGACTCCCCGCAGTTGCCGCGGCAGCGGCGGGCCCGGGACACCGACGAGGGCGGCCGGGGACTGTTCCTGGTCAACCGGCTGGCCCGGCGCTGGGGCGCCACCCGGCTGTCCACGGGCAAGGTGGTGTGGTTCGAGCTGCCCGCACCCGCGTGAGGTGGCGGCGCCCCGTGCGCGGCGTGGAACGGGCGCGGAGGGCCGGGCCGACCCTCAACGGCCGAATCGCCGACGACGTCGACGGGGCGAGCGGCTGCCGCGTCACGCCCGCCCGAGACACGGAAAGGGGCGGCCCCCCGGGAACCCGGGGGGCCGCCCCTTCCTCATGTCGTCGCCTCACCCCGTACGGGGCGTCGCGTGCGTCATGGTCTGGGCGGTTTCCCGCCGTCCGGGTCACCGATGGTGCCGCTGTCACCCGTGCCGGTCGGGTCCGGTGTCCCCGTCGGGGTGCGCGTCGGCGTGCCGGTCGGGCTGCTGCTGGGGCGGGAGGTCGGGCTGCTGGTCACGGAGTTCGTCGGGCTCGGCGACGTACTGCCGGACGGCGTGCCCGAAGGCGACGACGACGGCGAGCCGGACGGCGTGCCCGAAGGGCTCTTCGACGGCGTGCTCTTCGGCACCTCGACCTCGCCCTGGCTGGTCTCCAGATCGAACTCGGAGATCCCGTCCATGACCTCGAAGGTGTACGCGGCCCAGATGCGGGCGGGGAAGCTGCCGCCGTCGACCCGGCCGCCGCCCGCCGCGCCCTTCATGCTGACCTGCTGACCCTTGACGATCTTGTCGTGGGCCTCGGCGGCCTCGCCGAAGAGTCCGACGGAGGTGATCAGCCGGGGGGTGTAGCCGGTGAACCAGGCGGACTTGTTGTCGTCGGACGTGCCGGTCTTGCCTGCCACGTCCTGACGGGAGTGGCGCACTTCCCTGCCGGTTCCGTCGTCGACCACGCCGGTCATGATGGACGTGGCGGCGTCCGCGGCGTCACGGCTGATGATCCGGTCGCCGAACGGATCGGGCAGCTCGGTCTTGTTGCCTTCACGCTCGGCGGACTTCACGACGGCGGGGGTGACCTTCTCGCCGTGGTTGTTGAGGGTGGCGTAGACAGCGGCCATCTGGAGCGGGCTGGCGCCCGTGGTGCCGAGCGTCATGGCCGGCACGGCCTCGGCCTTCTCCATGTTCATGCCGAGCTCGTCGGCGACGTCCTTGACCTTCTTGAGGCCGACGTCGACGCCCATCTGCGCGAAGACCGAGTTGACGGACTTGTTCATGGCCGTCTGCACGGTGATCTCGTCGTAGTCGACCTCGTCCTCGTTGGGCGGGGCGAATCCGACCTTCCGGCCGGCCTCCTTGACCGGGCGCCGGTTGGAGCCGTCGTACAGCGTGTTGGCGCGGATCTCCTTGCCGTCCTGCGTCCTGGCCTCGTTGTCGACGGCCGCTGCGAAGATCAGCGGCTTGAAGGTGGAGGCGGGCTGGTAGTCGTCGCGGGTGGCGTTGCTGATCTGGTGCTTGAAGAAGTCCTGGCCGCCGTACAGGGCGACGACTCCGCCGGTCTTGGCGTCGACGGACACGGCGCCGGCCTGGATGTCGGCGTCGACGCGGCGCTGCTCCGGCTTCAGCTTGCTGGTCAGCACCTCCTTGACCGCCGCTTCCAGCTGCCGCTGCTTCTTCTCGTCGATGTTGAGCGTGATGTTCCAGCCGCCGGACTCGATGGCCGCCAGGTCCACGCCGTTGCGCTGCAGTTCACGGTTGGCGGCCCGGACCAGGTAGCCCTTCTGGCCCTCCATTCCGGGGGCGGGCTTGGGTTCGAGGAGCTTGGGGAACGTCATCCGGTCGCGCTTGGCCTTGTCGAGCCAGCCCTCTTCGACCATGTTGTTGAGGACGTAGTTCCAGCGGTTCCTGATGACTTCCTGCATCCTCGGGGAGGCGGTCGCCATGTCGTAGTCGCTCGGAGCCTGCAACAGGGCGGCGAGGTAGGCACCCTGTTCCACCGTCAGCTTCTCGACGTCGACGCCGTAGTAGGCGCGGGCCGCGGCCTGGATGCCGCTGGCGCTGCGACCGTAGTAGCTGGTGTTGAGGTAGCCGGCGAGGATCTTCTCCTTCGAGTACTCCTGATCGACCTTGAGGGAGATCACCAGCTCCTTCAGCTTGCGGCTGAGGGTCTGCTCCTGGCTCAGGTAGTAGTTCTTGACGTACTGCTGGGTGATCGTCGAACCACCTTGCGTGCCCTGGCCGGTGACCGTGTTGACGACACCGCGGGCCACACCCTTGAGGTCGACGCCGTTGTCGTGGAAGAAGGTCTTGTTCTCCGCCGCGACGAAGGCGTACCGGACCGGCTCCGGCACCTTCTCCAGCGGGACGATCTCGCGGTTGACCTCACCGGTGCGGGCGAAGATCTTGCCGTCGTTGAACCGGTAGACGTTGCTCTGGAGTTGGGCCTCGGCGTTCGCGCTGGGGATCGGCACCGTCAGGTAGTAGACGAAGAGCGCGCCCATGCCCAGGAGGCAGACCCCGAGGAAGGTGCCGAGCAGCTTCTTCCAGGTGAGGAACCGGCGTATGCCGCCGGTTCTCTTCGCCTGCCGCGCCGAGCGCTGGCGGGCTCGTCTCTCCTCTGCTCGACCCATTTCTCCGTAGCTCCACTCATTGACAACGAACTGGCAAGCTAACACCACGCCCGGGGACAAAGGGGCGCCGATCCGGCGTTCGCCTTACGTGACAATCAGCACGCCGCCCCATGGAACCGACTGCTCTGAAGCGCCGAAGGTTGCCGGGCGAACGAATGCCGCCCGGTTCTGCCCCGAAATCTCCCTCCGCGACACAGCGGGCTTTGTCCGCGGGTCGGTATACACATCGCGTATACATGGCATGTATAGTCGCCGCTCATGAAAGGCATCCGAGAGTTCCTGCTCGGCGCCCGGTTCGCCGTCACGGGCGGCAGGGAGAGCTGGATACGCACGCTCCTGACCGCCGTAGGCGTCGGCCTGGGCGTCACCCTGCTGTTGGGCGCGGCATCCGTGCCCCACCTCATCGACAGCCGCGCGGACCGCGGTTCCGCCCGGACGGCCTCCGAGCAGTTCACGGGGGGCGACCGGATACGGGCCGGCGACCGCACCTTCCTCCACGCCGACGCGTCCACCGAGTACCGCGACGAGAGCATCGGCGGCTCACTGCTGCGCCCCGACGGCGCGCGTCCGGCGACCCCGCCCGGAGTGGCCGCGGTCCCCGGCCCCGGCGACATGGTGGTCTCCCCCGCCCTGCGCGATCTGCTCGCCGCGCCCGAGGGTGCACTGCTCAAGGAGCGGCTCCCGTACCGGATCACCGGAACCATCGGTGACGCCGGACTGCTCGACCCAGGCGAACTGCTCTACTACGCGGGCAGCGGCACGCTCACCACCGACAACGGCGGTACGCGCGCGGCAGGTTACGGCGGAACGGCCGACACCGAACCCCTCGATCCGCGGCTCGTCGTACTGGTCGTCGTCATCTGCGTCGTGCTGCTCGCCCCGGTCGTCGTCTTCATGACCACCGCCGTACGGTTCGGCGGCGAACGGCGCGACCGGAGACTCGCAGCGCTGCGACTCGTCGGCGCGGACAACGCCATGACCCGCCGGATCGCGGCCGGCGAGGCCCTCACGGGCTCCCTGCTCGGCCTGGGGCTCGGCTGGCTGTTCTTCCTCGTCGGCCGCGAGTTCACCGGCGGCGTCCGCATCTGGGACCTGGCGGCGTTCCCCGGGGACCTGACACCGCAGCCCGCCCTCGCCCTGCTGATCATGGCGGCCGTCCCGGCCCTGGCCGTGGCCGTCACCCTCCTCGCGCTCCGCTCCGTCGCGATCGAGCCGCTGGGTGTCGTACGCCGCGCCCGTCCCCGGTCCCGACGGCTGTGGTGGCGGCTGCTCGCCCCCGCCGCCGGACTCGTCCTGATCGCCTGGCAGCGGCCCGCCGAAGACGGGGGCAGCGTCAAGGCATTCCCGATCGCCGCCGGTGCGGTCCTCGTCCTCGTCGGCCTCACCGCCCTGCTGCCGTGGGCGGTCGAAGCGGTCGTGGCCCGGCTGCGCGGCGGGCCGCCGTCCTGGCAGATGGCCGTGCGCCGGCTCCAGCTCGGCAGCGGGGCGGCGTCCCGCGCGGTCGGCGGGATCACCGTCGCCGTGGCCGGCGCGGTGGCGCTGCAGATGTACTCCGCCTCGTTGCACGCGGACTTCGAACGGGTCACCGGCCAGCACCCGGAACGCGCCCAGGCGCGCGTCAGCGCCTCCTTCGCCAGCGGGGAGCGGGCCCGGCGCATGATCGACGAGTTCCGTACGACCGAGGGCGTCCAGGCGGTCGTCGGCACCGTCGAGACGTACGTCAGCCGGCCCGCGCACCTCAGGGCCGATCACAACGACCGGTCGGTCACCACCCTCACGGTCGGGGACTGCCCGACACTGCGGGAACTGGCCCGTCTTCCGTCCTGCACCGACGGCGACGCGTTCGTCGTCCACATCAAGGGGCAGGACGACGCCAACGACTGGGTGGACCGCACGGCCCGGCCGGGAGAGCCGGTCGACATCGGCAGCCCGGCGTCCGAGCGGAGCGGCCCCGTCGAAGGGGCGCTGTGGACCCTCCCCGAGTCGGCACGGACCGTCCACGCCCAGCGCGACCCCATGGGCCGACTGCGCGACGGCATCTTCGCGACGCCCGGCGCGATCGACCCGTCCCGGCTGCCCGAGGCCCAGACGGTCGCGCTGGTCAAGGTCGACCAAGCCCTGCCGGACGCCGCGGAGTTCGTGCGCAACACCGCCGCCCGGATCGACCCGGCCATGGACGTCACCACCCTGACGAGGGTCGAACGGGACAGGCAGTACGCCAGTGTTCAGACCGGGCTGCGGGCCGCCGCCACGGCCACCCTCTGGCTCATCGCCCTGAGCATCCTCGTGTCGCAGCTGGAACAGCTGCGGGAACGCCGCCGGGCGCTGGCCGTGCTCGTCGCCTTCGGCGCCCGGCGGGCCACGCTCGGCTGGTCGGTGCTGTGGCAGACGGCCGTACCCGTCGCGCTCGGCCTGGCGCTCGCCGTCGCCGGCGGCATCGGACTCGGTACGGCCCTGATCGCGATGGTCCGCAAGACGGTGGACGACTGGTGGGTGTTCGTCCCGCTCGTCGGCACCGGCGGGGCCGTGGTCCTCGCCGTCACCCTGCTCAGCCTGCCGGCCCTGTGGCGGATGATGCGCCCGGACGGCCTGCGCACCGAATAGACGTAGAGAACACCAGGAGGAGAGCTCCCATGTCCATCGGCCATACCCTGCTGGGTCTGCTGGAGTCCGGACCCCGGCACGGCTACGACCTCAAGCGGGCCTTCGACGAGAAGTTCGGCCACGACAAGCCGCTGCACTACGGACAGGTCTACTCGACCATGTCCCGGCTGCTGAAGAACGGCCTGGTCGAGGTCGAGGGCATCGAGGCGGGTGAAGGTCCGGACCGCAAGCGGTACGCCATCACCGACGCCGGTGTCACCGATGTGTCGGCCTGGCTCGCCGCACCGGAGAAGCCCGAGCCGTACCTCCAGTCCACCCTCTACACCAAGGTCGTCCTCGCCCTGATGACCGGGCGCGGCGCCGCCGAGCTGCTGGACACCCAGCGGTCCGAGCACCTGCGGCTGATGCGGGAGCTCACCCGTCGCAAGGCCTCCGGTGATCTCGCCGACCAACTGGTGTGCGACCACGCGCTGTTCCACCTGGAGGCCGACCTGCGGTGGCTGGAACTGACCGCGGCCCGGCTCGACGAGCTGGCGCAGGTGGTGTCCCGGTGACGGGCACCCTGCTGAGTGCCGACGGCCTGTGCAAGGCCTACGGGCCCACGACCGCCCTCGACGGCGCGGGCTTCGCCATCCGCGCGGGCGAGGTCGTGGCCGTGATGGGGCCCTCCGGGTCCGGCAAGTCCACCCTGTTGCACTGCCTGGCCGGCATCGTCCGCCCCGACAGCGGCACGGTCCACTACGACGGCCGTGAGCTGACGGCCATGTCGGACGCCGAACGCAGTGCGCTGCGCCGCGGCGACTTCGGTTTCGTCTTCCAGTTCGGGCAGCTCGTGCCGGAGCTGACGTGCGTGGAGAACGTGGCGCTGCCGCTGCGGCTGAACGGCACCCGCCGCAAGGAGGCGGAGCGTGTCGCGCTGGAGTGGATGGAACGGCTCGAAGTGGCGGACGTGCGCGCCAAGCGGCCCGGCGAGGTGTCGGGCGGCCAGGGGCAGCGGGTCGCGGTCGCGCGGTCGCTGGTCACGTCGCCGCGGGTGGTCTTCGCGGACGAGCCCACGGGGGCACTGGACTCCCTGAACGGTGAGCGGGTGATGCAGTTGCTCACGACGGCCGCGCGGGACACCCGGGCGGCGGTGGTGCTGGTCACGCACGAGGCGCGGGTCGCCGCGTACTCGGACCGGGAGATCGTGGTCCGGGACGGGAGGTCCCGGACACCCGTCGTCCCGTCGGGCATCTGAACGTCTTGGGTGTGCGGACGTCTCGGGCGTCCGGACCCCTCGGGCGTCCGGACCTCCCGGGCGCCCGAGCGAACGAATCGGGCGTCCGAACATCCGCCCGCCGCTGTGTCCGAACGTCCGCCCGCCCGCGCGGGCTCAGGCGTCGGCGGGCAGCACCCGCACCGGCAGTGACTCCATCGCACCGCGCAGGGCCTGCGCGAACTCCTCGAACTCGCCCTGCCGGGCGGCTCCCGACCGCATCGCGAGAGCGATACGGCGCGACGGCGCGGGCTCCGCGAACCAGCCGGTGACCAGCTGGTCGTTGCGGCCCGTCTCGATCTGCACGGCGGTGCGCGGCAGCAGCGTCACACCGAGTCCGCCCGCCACCAGCTGGACGAGGGTGGACAGGCCCGCCGCCGTGGTGGTGACGGGCGCGCCCTCCGTGCGGCCGGCCTCCCGGCAGATGTCGAGCGCCTGGTCGCGCAGGCAGTGGCCCTCGTCCAGGAGCAGCAGGTGCAGTTCCTTCAACGCCTCGCGGGGGACGTCGACGCGCCCGCCGAGCCAGTGGTCATCGGGCATGACGAGCACGAAGTCCTCGTCGAAGAGGGGGAGTTCGGTGACGCCCGGCACTCCGAGGGGTACGGCCAGCAGCAGGACGTCGAGCCGGCCGGCGGCGAGGCCGTCGAGGAGCGAGGAGGTCTGCTCCTCGTGCACCTGGAGGTCGAGCTCGGGGTAGCGGTCGTGGACCAGGCGGAGGACGGCCGGCAGCAGGTAGGGCGCGACGGTCGGGATCACGCCGAGCCTGAGCACACCGGTGAAGGGTGCCCGGGCCGCCTCGGCCTCCTCCATCAGCTCGCCAACGGCGTCCAGGACGGCCTTGGCGCGGACGGCGAGCCGCTCCCCGGCGGGCGACAGCAGCACCTTGCGGGTGGTGCGTTCCAGCAGCTGCACCCCGAGGGACTCCTCCAGTGCCGAGACCGCTCCGGAGAGAGCGGGCTGACTCATGCCGATGGCCGCGGCCGCGTCCCTGAAGTGCAGGTGCTCGGCCACGGCGGCGAATGCTCGCAGCTGTGCGAGGCTCGGCTGCTTCGCCCTATTACTCACGGCCACTGATAGGCACCTCCGATCACCATGACCGAGTCTAGCTATTTCACTGATCAATGGGAGCCGTGTCAGGATCGGTCACCGTCCAACCCCACAGGAAGCCCCCACAAGGGGCGACCCCCCATACAAGGAGAGCGCGTGCTCACTGTCGGTGACAAGTTCCCCGCTTACGACCTGACCGCCTGCGTGTCGCTGGAGGCAGGCAAGGAGTTCGCGCAGATCGACCACAAGTCCTACGAGGGCAAGTGGCGCGTGGTGTTCTTCTGGCCCAAGGACTTCACCTTCGTCTGCCCGACCGAGATCGCCGCGTTCGGCAAGCTGAACGACGAGTTCGCCGACCGTGACGCGCAGATCCTCGGTGTCTCCGGCGACTCCGAGTTCGTCCACCACGCCTGGCGCAAGGACCACGCCGACCTGCGTGACCTGCCCTTCCCGATGCTGGCGGACTCCAAGCACGAGCTGATGACCGAGTGCGGCGTCCGGGGCGAGGACGGCTTCGCCCAGCGCGCCGTCTTCATCGTGGACCCGAACAACGAGATCCAGTTCGTCATGGTGACCGCCGGTTCCGTGGGTCGTAACCCCAAGGAGGTCCTGCGGGTCCTCGACGCCCTGCAGACCGACGAGCTGTGCCCCTGCAACTGGAGCAAGGGCGAGGACACCCTCGACGCCGCCAAGCTCCTGGCCGGTGAGTGACCGTGGCTCTCGATGAGCTGAAGGCCGCGCTGCCGGACTACGCCAAGGACCTGAAGCTGAACCTCGGCTCGGTGATCGGCAACAGCGACCTGCCGCAGCAGCAGCTGTGGGGCACCGTCCTGGCCTGCGCGATCGCGTCCCGCTCGCCGAAGGTGCTGCGCGAGCTGGAGCCCGAGGCCAAGGCCAACCTGTCCGCCGAGGCGTACACGGCCGCCAGGTCCGCGGCCGCGATCATGGCGATGAACAACGTCTTCTACCGGACCCGGCACCTGCTGTCGGACCCGGAGTACGGGACGCTGCGCGCCGGTCTGCGGATGAACGTCATCGGCAACCCGGGCGTGGAGAAGACCGACTTCGAACTGTGGTCGCTCGCGGTCTCCGCCATCAACGGCTGCGGCCAGTGCCTGGACTCCCACGAGCAGGTGCTGCGCAAGGCTGGCGTCGAGCGCGACGTGGTCCAGGAGGCCTTCAAGATCGCTGCGGTGATCCAGGCCGTGGGCACCACGCTGGACGCCGAGGCGGTCCTCGCCGAGTAGGGCGCCGGGCACGGAATCACCGAGGGCCCCGCGGACATCACGTCCGCGGGGCTCTTCGCGTCACGGCCGGCCACCGACCCTCCTCGGACTCAGGACGGTGTGGGGCCGGGCTGCTGCTTCTTGAGGGTGCTCATCAGATCGCGCACGTCCTCGATCATGGAGGCTTCCAGAGGGGTCAGGTCGACGGACTCCGGGACGTCCTCCTCCGCGTCGTCCGGAACCGCGGGCGAGGCCGTCAGTTTCAGGACGAACACCGCTCCCCCGTGACGGACCTTCAGCTCCCGCTCGTCGGTGCCGGCGGGGGCCAGCATGTACGCGCGGTCGCCGAGCTCCGGCACCTCCTGCGGTGTCACATCGACCTCGGTGGCCTCGGAGCGGCCCTTCTGGGCCTCGAACTCCGCGGCCGGGTCGGTCGCCTTGTGCAGCCGGACGGACGCCGAGACGAAGTAGTGGACCGCGCGGTCCTTTCTCCCGCTCTCCTCGTCCCCCGGTGTGGCGACGTCGCACCGTGCCTCGTCCAGCGCCTCGTGCCGGCGCTCGGAGCGGCTCTGGACCTCCATCTCGCCCACCGCGCCCGTCAGTGCCCGCAGGTCCACCGCATCGCAGAGGCTGCCGGGCACCGCATAGCCGTGGATGTCCGGCCTGCCGTCGGGTACGAGGTAGTGCAGTCCGCCCGCCCACAGCGCGGACGCGGCCACGGCGCCGCCGAACGCCCAGGCCCAGGGACGCAGCCGGGCGGCCACGGGCCCGGGGGCGCCGCCGCCGGCGAGGGTGTCGTCGTCGGCCAGGGTGCCGTCGCCGTCGGCGACCACCGGGCCGACGCTGCCGTAGGCGCCGGGCGGCCCGTGGTCACCGTCCAGTTCCGGTTCGGAGATCACTCCCGGCCCTCCGGCCGGTCCTCACCTTCCGCGCGGTCCGCCGCGTGGCCCGTGACCGGGGGCGGGGTCGGGGCCGCGGCCAGCACGGTCGCTCCGTGCGGGGCGGGCGACATCCGCAGGCCCGGGTCCACGCTGAACGCCCGCAGATAGCCGACCACGGTGTTGGTGACGGCGACGAGCGGCACCGCCACGACCGCGCCGCCGATCCCGGCGACCAGACCGCCCGCCGCGACGGACAGCACGACCGCCAGCGGATGCACCCGCACCGCACGGCCGAGGATGAACGGCTGGAGCACATGGCCCTCGATCTGCTGCACGGCCAGCACCACCGCGAGCACCATCAGCGCGGTGAACACGCCCTGGGTGACGAGGCCGACGACGACCGCGAGAGCACCGGAGACGACCGCGCCGACGAGGGGGATGAACGAGAAGAGGAAGATGAACACGGCCAGCGGCACGGCGAGCGGCACGTCCAGGAAGTACAGACCGAGGCCGATGAAGATCGCGTCGATGAGCGCCACGACGACCGTCCCCCGCACGTACGCGGTGAGGGTGGCCCACGCCCGCGGCCCGGCGCCGGCGATGCCCGGCCGTGCCTGGGCGGGCATCAGCTTGAGCACCCACTGCCAGATCCGCTTGCCGTCGTAGAGGAGGAAGAGCGTCGAGAACATCGCGAGCAGGAGACCGGTGAGGATCTCCACCATCACCGTGACGCCCTGCAGGCCCGCCGAGGTGATCTCCTGGGTGTTGGTGCCGATGGTGTCGCTGAGGTTGTTCGCGATGTCGTTGATCTGCTTCTCGGTGACGTGGAACGGACTGTCCAGGAGCCAGCGCTTGAGCTCCTCGATACCGTCCCGCACCCGGTCCGACAGGGTGTCGAGGTTCTCCAGGACCTGCCACACCACGAACCAGCCCACCAGGCCGAGCACCACGAACCCGAAGATCCCGGTGATGGCGGTGGCGAGCCCGCGGGGCAGGCCGAATCCCCGCAGTCTGGCCACGGTCGGCTGGAGCAGCGCGGTGATCAGCAGTGCGGCGACGAACGCCAGTACCACGAGCTGAACGGCGCTGATGATGCGCATCAGCACCCAGACCGTTCCGGCCAGGACGAGCAGCCGCCAGCCGGCCTCGGCGGCGACGCGGACACCCCACGGCACGGCCGCGGCCGGATCGGGCCGGGCCGGGACGGCCGGGGCGTACCCGGGCGGAGGCGGCACGCGCGGGGGGGCCTGGGGGCCGGGGGACGCGTCGTCGGCTTCCTCCCGGGCGCGGCGCTCGTCCAAGCGCTCTCCCATCTCGGTCAGCCGGCCGCCGAGCCGGCCGAGCCATGCTGGCAGTCTGGACATGTCGGTTCCTCCCCCGTGCCGTCGGACCGACCGTACACGTGCGCAGCCCCTCGCCGTAGCACGGCGAGGGGCTGCGGAAGCGTGGAGTCGGCTCAGTACCAGTGGTTGGCCTGCCAGAACGACCAGGCGCCGCAGGGGCTGCCGTAGCGCTCGTTCATGTAGTTGAGGCCCCACTTGATCTGGGTGGCCGGGTTGGTGCGCCAGTCGGCTCCGGCGGAGGACATCTTGGAACCGGGCAGCGCCTGGACCAGGCCGTACGCCCCGGAGGACGGGTTGGTGGCGCGGTAGTTCCAGGTGGACTCGTGGTCCACGATGTTGCTGAAGCACTGGAACTGGCCGCTCGGGACCATCTGCTGGGCCATGGCCTTGACCTCGGCGACGGTGTACGAGGCCTTGGCGGGGAAGGCGGAGGCGTCGGCGGCCGCGGTGGTGGCGGCGTCGCGGGTCGCGGAACGGCTGGCGGCGAGCGCTTCCTTCTTCTCGCGCTCCTCGCGGATCTTCTCCTCGGCCGCGTCCTTCTTCGCCTGGGCTTCCTTGGCCGCCTCGAGGCGTGCCGTCTCCTGGGCGGACTGCTTCGCCGCTGCGTCGGCGGCGGCGGCCTGCGCGTCGGCCTGCTGCGTCAGGGATGCGGTCTGGACGAGCGCCTGCTCGCCGGCGGGTATGTCCGCGAGGAGGGTCGCGTCGGCTGCGGTCGCCTCGAAGCTGTCGTTCG
Organism: Streptomyces sp. NPDC030222; assembly: GCF_055573115.1. Taxonomy (NCBI): domain Bacteria; kingdom Bacillati; phylum Actinomycetota; class Actinomycetes; order Kitasatosporales; family Streptomycetaceae; genus Streptomyces; species Streptomyces sp. NPDC030222. Next base: position 82,686 of record NZ_JBVICA010000019.1, on the reverse strand, counting down.
AGGGCTGGGTGTTGCCCGAGGCAACGCCCACGACGGCGCCGACAGTGGTGACCGCCGTGGCCGAGGCCACTGCGAATCCCCGGACCGAGATCCGGCTCACACGGTTTCCTTCCAGCAGCACCCGCACAGGTGACCCTCGCGGACGCGATCGTGCCCCTGGCGCTCGCCTCCCAACTACGGGGTCACGGGAAGCACTGACCCGGTGGGCAACTCCCTTGCGGAAGTGCCGTCTGGTGCTCGGGCGGCATACGGCGGCTCTATGCAGTTGAGAGATACAGCTGTGCCGTATGCGGGGCCTGACGAGATCCAGACTCTGCCGGAAGCCGACACCGCAAGGCAATTCTGTGCCGCGTGGGAAAGCTCACACCTCCTGCGTCCCAGGAGTTTTGCAGAAACCGGCGCGCACAGCAGCGCCGCCCGGCTATGCTCTTGCGCTTCGCCGGGCGGCGCCAACTGCTTCTTATCCGCTTATAGGTGGCCGTCTTCGAGCATTTCGGTCACCAGCGCGGCGATCTGCGAACGCTCGGAACGGGCGAGCGTCACATGGGCGAAGAGCGGGTGCCCCTTCAGTTTCTCGACCACGGCGACCACCCCGTCGTACCGACCGACGCGCAGATTGTCCCGTTGTGCCACGTCATGCGTCAGGACGACCCGGGAATTCGCCCCCACTCGGGACAGAACGGTCAGCAGGACGTTCCGTTCCAGCGACTGGGCCTCGTCGACGATGACGAACGCGTCGTGCAGGGAACGCCCGCGGATGTGCGTGAGCGGCAGCACCTCCAGCATGCCGCGCGCCGTGACCTCCTCGATCACCTCACGGCTCGTCACCGCGGAGAGGGTGTCGAAGACCGCCTGCGCCCAGGGGCTCATCTTCTCGGCCTCGGTGCCCGGCAGATAGCCCAGGTCCTGCCCGCCCACCGCGTACAGCGGCCGGAAGACCATCACCTTCTGGTGCTGCCGGCGTTCCAGCACCGCCTCCAGGCCCGCGCAGAGTGCGAGCGCGGACTTGCCGGTGCCGGCCCGGCCGCCCATCGACACGATCCCGACGTCCGGGTCGAGCAGCAGGTCGAGGGCGACGCGCTGCTCCGCGCTGCGGCCCCTGATCCCGAACGCCTCCCGGTCCCCCCTGACGAGCCTGACCTGCCCGTCCGCGGTCACCCTTCCGAGCGCCTTGCCCCGCTCCGACTGGAGCACCAGCCCCGTGTGCACCGGCAGCTCGGCCGCCTCCGGCACGTGCAGGGCCTCCTGCTCGTACAGCAGGTCCACCTGCTCGGCGGTGAGTGCCAGCTCAGCCATCCCGGTCCAGCCGGAGTCGGTGATGGCCAGCTCCGCGCGGTACTCCTCCGCGAGCAGCCCCACCGACGAGGCCTTGATCCGCAGCGGCAGGTCCTTCGAGACGACGGTGACGTCGTACCCCTCGGCCTGCAGGTTGCGGGCGACCGCCAGGATCCGCGAGTCGTTGTCCCCCATCCGGTATCCCGCGGGGAGCACGCCCGGATCGGAGTGGTTCAGCTCGACCCGGAGCGTGCCGCCGAGCTCCCCCATCGGGATCGGGGCGTCGAGGCGTCCGAACCGCACCCGGTAGTCGTCCAGCAGGCGCAGCGCCTGGCGGGCGAAGTAGCCGAGCTCCGGATGGTGCCTCTTGGCCTCCAGCTCCGTGACCACGACGATCGGGAGCACCACTTCGTGCTCGTCGAAGCGTGACAGGGCCTTCGGGTCGGCCAGCAGGACACTGGTGTCGAGGACATAGGTGCGCCGGTCGGAAAGGCGGCGCTTGGAACTGGTCACCACGGATTGACCTACCCCCTCGGATGAGGTCGGGGTGCGACTGCGTCGCGGGGGAGTGAGCCGGGCCGGACCCGGTGCGCGGGCCGGTCGCCGGCCCTCCGCTCCGTCCGCGCACGCCCTGCCGGTGCGAGCCGGCTGCCGGGCCATGCGGTCGTCCTGGTTGCAAAGGGCCTCCCGGGCGAGCGACACGGAGCCGCCCACTGAGATACGACGTCCGCGAACCGGACGCCGACCTGGTTGGCTTATTCCCTCGAACATGCAGCCCCATGCCATCGGAACGGCATATGACGGGGCGTGACCTCGCACGACGCGTGGCGTGAGCGTCACGAGCCCGCGCAGGGCGCTCCGTTCGGGGCGCGGGGCGGGACAGGCCGAGGCCGTCGGGGCGGGACACGCCCGGGCCGTCGGGCGTGAAGAGGGCCGAGGCCGTCGGGGCGGACAGGCCAGACCGTGGGACGTGAAGGAGGCCGGGGACTCAGGTGCCGTAACGGCGGTGGCGGGCCGCGTAGTCGCGCAGCGCGCGGAGGAAGTCGACCTTGCGGAAGGCCGGCCAGAAGACCTCGCAGAAGTAGTACTCGGAATGGGCCGACTGCCACAGCATGAATCCGGACAGCCGCTGCTCGCCGCTGGTCCGGATCACCAGGTCCGGGTCGGGCTGGCCGCGGGTGTAGAGGTGTTCCGCAATGAGGTCGATGTCGACGATGTCCGCGAGTTCCTCGAATGTCGTACCCCTGCGGGCGTGGTCGAGGAGCAGCGAGCGGACCGCGTCCGCGATCTCCTGCCGCCCGCCGTACCCGACGGCGACGTTGACGAGTATTCCGGGCCGGTCGACGGTGGCCTGCTGGGCTTCCTTCAGCACCCGCTGGGTGCCGGCGGGCAGCAGGTCGAGCGTGCCGACATGGTGGACCCGGTAGCGGCCGTCCGCCGCGAGACCGCGCACCACGCCCTCGATGATGCCGAGGAGCGGGACCAGCTCCTCCTCCGGCCTGTCCAGATTGTCCGTCGACAGCATCCACAGGGTGACGACCTCGACGTCCGTCTCGGAGCACCAGCCGAGGAACTCCGCGATCTTGTCGGCCCCGGCACGGTGGCCCTGCGCCGGGCTCCCGCCGGACGCCTTCGCCCAACGACGGTTGCCGTCCAGGATGACGCCGATGTGGCGGGGCACCTGGGCGAGGTCGAGGCGGCCTTCCACCCGGCGCGCATACAGCCTGTAGACCAGGTCGCGCAGGTTCACAGAGTTCCACCCTCTCGATGCTGTTCCGGGAGACATGGGACACATCCCGGCATACCGGGGACGCGGCACGATGTTCCGGCCCCTGCCCGCCATGGCGGTCCCCGAGTGCCGCCACACTACTGCGCGCCGGTGGCGGCGGCCCAACCCGGTGTGTCACAAGTCATCGATAGGACCGTGATAGGGAGGAAGCGTGACTGAAACCGCATCCCCCTACTATCGCGCGGCCGACAACCGCTACGACTCCATGGAGTACCGCCGCAGCGGCCACAGCGGTCTGAAGCTGCCCGCGGTCTCGCTCGGCCTGTGGCACAACTTCGGCGACGACCGGACCCTCGAATCGCAGCGCGCCATCCTGCGGCGCGCCTTCGACCTCGGTGTCACCCACTTCGACCTGGCCAACAACTACGGACCGCCGCCCGGTTCGGCCGAGGTCAACTTCGGCAGGATCTTCGCGCAGGACTTCGCGCCGTACCGCGACGAAATGATCGTCTCGACCAAGGCCGGGTACGAGATGCACCCCGGGCCGTACGGCGAGTGGGGCTCCCGCAAGTACCTGCTGTCGTCGCTCGACGCCTCGCTCAAGCGGATGGGCCTCGACTACGTCGACATCTTCTACTCGCACCGCTTCGACCCGGAGACCCCGCTCGAGGAGACCATGGGCGCACTCGCGTCCGCCGTGCAGCAGGGCAAGGCCCTCTACGCCGGCATCTCCTCCTACAACTCCGAGCAGACGGCGGAGGCGGCCCGGCTGCTGCGGGAGATGGGCGTCCCGGCCCTCATCAACCAGCCCTCCTACTCCATGATCAACCGCTGGACGGAGGACGACGGCCTGCTCGACACCCTGGAGGAGGCGGGCATGGGCTGCATCGCCTTCGTGCCGCTCGCCCAGGGGCTGCTCACCGGTAAGTACCTGGAGGGCGTCCCGTCCGGCTCGCGCGCCGCCCAGGGCAAGTCCCTCGACCCGGGCCTGCTGTCCGACGAGGTGCGGCGCCGGCTCGTCGGGCTCAACGACATCGCGGCGCGCCGCGGCCAGTCGCTGGCACAGCTGGCGCTCAGCTGGGTGCTGCGCGACCCGCGCATGACGTCCGCGCTGATCGGTGCGTCGAGCGTGGCCCAGCTGGAGGAGAACGTCGCGGCCCTGCACGCGGCACCGCTCGGCAAGGAAGAGCTGACGGAGATCGACCACTTCGCGGTCGACACCGAGGGCACGAACATCTGGGCCCGGCGGGGCTGAACGCCCGGGGCCGAGTGCCCGGGAGCCGAGTCGCCCAAGGGCCCAGTGCCCGAATGCCCGGCGGCCGAGCTACCCGAATGCCCGGGGGCTGCGCGCCGGAAGGCCGGGCTCCTGGCGAGGCCGAAGCGGTGGTGGACCGCGGAACTGGTGCCCGTACGAGAAACGGGCCGGTCCGTGGGGGGGATACGGACCGGCCCGAGGGGGGGTTTCCACCATAACCCTTCGTAAGTGCTCTTGGCTGCCACGCCGTGCCGTGGTCACGCTCCGAAACCACCCAGGAGCAGTCCCGTGAACGCCCCGGCGATCATGAACGGCCCGAACGGCATCGCGGTACGACGTCCAGCACGGCGCAGCAGCACAAGGGTGAGGCCGTACAGCGCCCCGTAGAGGAAGCCCGCGAAGGCCCCGAGCAGCAATACCCCCCAGCCGTACCACCCAAGAGCGACACCGAGGGCGAGCGCCAGTTTGACGTCACCGAAGCCCATGCCGCTCGGGTTGACGACGAAGAGGACGAGGTAGGCCCCGGCGAGGGCGAGGCCGCCGAGGAGCGCGCCCGTCCAGGAGCCGCGGGCCCCGGGGAGAAGGGCCGCCACGCCCAGGAGCAGGGCCGTACCGGCGGCGAGCGGCAGGGTGAGGACGTCGGGGAGACGGTGCACCGCCCGGTCGACGAGGGCGAGCGTGATGTGGAACGGGGCGATCAGGATCCACACCGCGAGCTCGGGCGCGGGCCCGGTGGCCGCCGCGAGCACCGCACAGGCGACGGCGGCGAGGGTCGCCGTGAGCGGAGCCCCGGCGGTTCCGAGGACGTCGCCGCCCGGTCGGCAGCGGCTGGTGCCGAGCCACGCCCCGGCCGGTCCGGTGAGTCTGTGGCCTTCAGGGCAGTGGGCCCGCCACGCCGCCTCCGGCTCGACCGCCAGCCGGTACGCGGGCCGCGGCACGAGCGCCCCGGCGAGACCGCCGGCGCAGGCGGCGAGCGCGACGAGTGCGAGGAGTACGGCCACGCGGGTGAGCGTAGGCGAGCGCGGCGCGGGCCGTACGGGGAACGAGCCCCTCCGGTGGGCGGCAGCGACTCAGTGGTAGTGGCCCCGGCGGCCCGCCGCGAGGTGGGTGCGGAGGTCGGCGAGGTGCTCGGTGTCCGGCGGGAGGCCGAGCCGGCCCAGGAGGTCGAGCGCGGGCCCCGGTTCCAGGTCCCCGTAGACGTCGAAGTAGCTCCCGAGGAGCCCTCGGTACACGGCGTCGTGGAGCTCGGGGACGCCCAGCGCGGCCTCGTACGCGGGGTACTTGACCGGCCACGGGACCGGGCCGGAGACCTCCAGGACGCGGCGGGCGCGCCGCAGGAGGGATGCGGACCCGGGTGCGTGCAGCGCGGCGAGGTCGTTCCCGAGCACTTCCGCGAACGCGGTGCCGACGGTCGTACGGTCCTCGAACCAGTCGACCCACAGGGAGTAGACGACCGGTTCGCGATGCTCCGGGGTCTCCAGCCGCCGCCGGTATCCGTCCCAGAACACCTCGGCCGGCAGCGGCCACCGCTCGTCGTCGAGGGCCATGCGCATCTCGCAGGTCACCCAGTAGTCGTCGAGCAGATCGAGCAGCCCGAACGCGAGCCGCAGCCGGTCCGCCGGATCGAGGTCGGTGTCCGCGAGGGCCGCGGCGGCCCAGCGGTGCGCGATCTCGTTGGAAGTGAGCAGCGTGTACGGCGTGTCGTGCTCGGTCCACATGCCGCCCTCGGCCGGCGTCACCCCCTCCTGCGCCAGCCAGTCGCGTGCGAATTCGCTGTCTTCCACCTGTCCAGCATGGCGGACGGCACCGGTCGGAGCCGTCCGGAGACCCCCGGCGGATCGCCGGAGAAAGCCGGTCCGGCTCGGCCGGGATCGCCCCCGTGACGGCCGTGGAAGGGGGCGTGAACACGACACGGCACCCGTTGCGGAGGCCACCCTCCGCAGTCTCGCCGCAGCCCCTCACAGGGCCGGGAAGGGCATCCGCCAACACCCTCTGACCTGGGGTTTTACCTTTCACGAGGATACGATCGACGCAACGGAAGGGGGACCGGATGGACCGGCACATCCGCACCGTCGAGGACGTACTCGAGCTCTTGGACGGTCTGTTCGCGCCCGAGGCCGACCGCTGGACGGAGGGCGGGGCCTCCTGGTGGGACGACTTCTACGCGGACCGCAGCAGCCCGGTGCCGTTCTTCGTGGCGAAGCCCGACGAGAGCCTGGTCTCCTACATCGAGCGCGGGCTGCTCACTCCCGGGCGTGCCCTGGACCTCGGGTGCGGCCCCGGCCGCAATGCGATCCACCTCGCCTCGCTGGGCTTCGAGGTGGACGCCGTCGACCTCTCGCCGGCCGCCCTCGCCTGGGCCGAGGACCGCGCCCGGGACGCGGGGGCCGACATCAGGTTCCTCTGCGGTGACGCGTTCGCCCTCGCCGCCGGCGACGGCGCCGACGGTATCGACGGTCCGTACGACCTGGTCTACGACTCCGGCTGCTTCCACCATCTGCCGCCGCACCGCCGCATCAGCCATCTCGCCCTGCTCGACCGGGTCCTGGCGCCCGGCGGCCATCTCGCCCTCACCTGCTTCGCGGCCGGCGGGATGGGCTCCGAGCTCGGGGACGCGGACTTCTACCGCCAGTCCGGCCTCCACGGCGGCCTCGCCTACACCGCGGAGTCCCTGCGCCGGATCTTCCCCGACTTCACGGAGGTGGAGCTGCGACGCATGCGCGACGAACCACCGGAGTCCCCGAACTTCGGCGAGGACTTCCTGTGGACGGCGCTGTTCCGACGCGACGCCACGGCCTGACGGGAGCGCTTCGAGGTGTCGTCTCCTCCCGGGCGCGCATGCACGCGTGCACGCGCGCCCGGGACGGGGTTCCGGCAGAGCGTCCCCGTAGGCCCGGCGGCGCGTCAGCGGTGGCAGTTCGTGGGGTTGTGACGGCTCGTCGTGCAAGGCTTGTGGACCCGGGAGGTCGCCGACTTCCGCAGGTCGGCGCGGTCACCGTCGTTGTTCCAGATGTAGTTGCCGGAGTCCCAGTAGACGTGTCCGAGGCCGCGGACGTCGGATCCGACGTCGTTTCCGTCTCCGGTGTGGAGCCGCACGGTGGAGCCGGCACGCAGCTTGCAGGCCGAGCGGACCGGTGAAATCCGGCACGGCCGGGCGGAACTGACGCTCGGAAAGGTGACAGTGGGGCCTCACGCCTGACGGCTGCCACCTGACACCTGACGGCTGACACCTGACGCCTGACGCCGGACACCGGACGCCGGACGCCGGACGCGAATCGATCACTGTTCAACCAAATGCACGGGAAATTCACTCCTCCGCCACCCGTGGGGCGAACACACATGCGAGAAACCGTGACATGTGCGATGACGACCTCATTCCCCCACATGCGGATCTCACCGAGGAGCAGTGGACAGCCCTCGACGAAAGCGTGACGGCATCCCCGGCCGTCGCCGCTGCCGCGCACACGCCCGAGTCCACGGGCACCACCGCATTCGGCACCCTCAGCCGCCGTTCGCTGCTCGGCGGAGTCGCGGTCGGCGCCGCGGCACTCACCGTGCTGCCGGCCGCCGGACGGGCCCGGGCCGCGGTCCCCGGCAAGTACCCGCTCCCCAGCCGGCCCGGAAGATCCGGGACGTACCGGGTGCTGATCACCGGTGACGCGGGAACCGGCGCCGCCGAGCAGTACGCCGTGGCCGCCGCCGCCCGCAAGGTCTGCACGGACCGGGGCGTGAGCCTCGCCGTCGGGCTCGGCGACAACATCTACGAGAACGGCCCCGAGTCCGGCGACGACTCCGAGTTCGCGGACAAGTTCGAGAAGCCCAACACCGGCATCGACGTGCCCTGGCTGATGGCCCTCGGCAACCACGACTGCTCCGGCCTGATCCCCGGCAGCGGCGGCTGGCCCGCCCGTGGCGACCACGAGGTCGCCTACGCGCGGACCTCCCCGCGCTGGTACATGCCGTCGCGGTACTACTCGGTCCCGCTGGCCGCCCGCGACGGCGCGGCCCCGCTCGTCGAGTTCTTCGCGCTGGACACGAACCCGGTCGCCTCGACCGTCGCCCAGGTCGACCCGCGCTACTACTGGAACGGCCCGTACATGCGGGACCAGCGCCGCTGGCTGGACCAGGCCCTCACCGACTCCCGCGCCACGTGGAAGATCGTCCTCGGCCACCACCCGTACCTCAACAACGGCAAGCACCGCAGTGCCGGATCGTTCGACGGGTTCACCTGGGGCAACTACACGAGCGGCATCCACCTCAAGGAACTGTACGAGGAAGTCGTCTGCGGCCGCGCCGACCTCATCCTGTCCGGCCACGACCACACGCAGCAGATCCTCGAGCCCACCCCGGCGAGCAAGGGCACCCGGCAGATCGTCTGCGGCGCCGCCGGCAAGACCGGCGACGGCGTCCGCCACGGCAGCCACCCGGCGGCCTGGGAGAACTTCTCCCAGCGCGGCTTCATGATCCTCACGGTGGCGCCGGCCGAGCTCACGATCGACGCGTACACCGTCGACACCGCCACGGCCACCGCCGTCCGCGCGCACACCCTCACCACGCCCAAGCTCGTCGCGGGCTACGCGGGCGCGGTGTAGGGCCGGCCCGCCACCGGCAACGCCCCTGCGCGGCGGCCCGCGTGCCTCACGGAACGCTAGCCGCCGCGCGGGAAGGACACCTCGACCCGCCGGTTCTTCCTGCGCCCCTCCTCTGAGCTGTTCGAGGCGATCGGATAGTCCTCGCTGTACCCGCGGATCTCGTACGTGACCGCGGCCCCCAGCGTCTTCGCGAGCTCCCCCTGCACCGCGTCCGCCCGCTGCTTGGACAGCACCTTGCCGTGCTCGTACGAGCCGAGATCGTCCGTGAACCCGAACACCCTCACCTTCGTCGCCTTCTGCGTGTTGATCTCGTCGGCGATCGTCTTGATACGCGTCACCGCGTCCGGGTTCAGCTTCGCGCTGTCCTTCTCGAACAGCACCTCTGCCTGGAGCGCGAACTTCACGTCCGAGTTCGTGTCCTCGCGCCGTTCGTCACCCGACAGGTCCTCGACGACCGACTTGATGTCCAGCACCTTCGCAGGCGCCAGCGTCGCCCCGTCGGCGAGCTTCAGCCCCGGGGCGTTCGGATCGACGGTGGGCGGCGGCGACGTCGTCGTCGACCCCGGCGGCACGCTCGGCCCGTCCTCGGCCTGAGCAGGCCCGGCGCCGAGCAGCACGAACGCCGCGGCGGTCGTCACGGCGACGGCACGGGGGGAAACGGCACGGGGAGAGAGGTGGCGGCTCATCGGGTCACCCGCCGTCGGAGATCTGGATGGTGGCGGGGGGCATGTCGGCGATCTGGAAGTCGACGGAGGTCGTGCCGGCGGGTGGGGCGGGGAACTGGGCGAACCAGGTCCGCTCCTCGTTGGCCTTGAGGCCGCCGGTGAAGCGGGTACACAGGCACCGCCCCTCTGTGTCGCGAAGGATCAGGTACTTCTTCTTTCCCGACCTGTCGACGAGGGCAGAACCGGCCATGGACGTCGAGTTGCCGTCGAGTTCGCTCTCGTCCCCGGACCACTGGGCCTGCGTCCAGAACTTGCCGCTGCCGTTCCGAATCTTGCCGTTCACCGTCAGGAAGCCGCCGGCATCCCGAACGGCCGAGTTCACGACGAGTGTGATGTTGTCCCCGCCCTTCACCTCTGCCAGCACCTTCTCCGACGCAGAGGTCGCCGGCTGCTGCGCGCCCGTGCTCTCGTTCCTCTTCGAGGGCTGCGAAGCCGTCCCAGGGGCGGTCTTGCCGTCATTGCCTCCCCCGCCACAGGCAGCCGCAGAGAGGGCGAGACCACCTGCAATCACCACTGCGGTCAGCACCCTGCGGGATTTTGCCCCACGCCGCACGTTCATCAACAGCTCATCCTCGTCTCGTCATTCATGCGTCATTCAGAAAGGCGGACGGAAAATAGATCCTTCGGCTCCGGAAGATCTTCCTCGTCGAAGTCCTCAGGATCGATTTTCCAATGATCGCCGCCCTTGCAGTCGAACTCGATGAGTGGCTGCCCGGAAGCCGAGACCTCGCAAAGCGGCTCGATCACGGCGATAGCATGCGCCTTCGCGCGCTGATTCTCCGTGCCAGGGACTACCGAGTCGCCCACGGTGTAATGAGTGACGATGTCTGCCCGGAACGCGCGATGGCCATCGATTTCCAATGACTGGACCTGTCCATCGAGGTCTGCACGATTCTCACCGGCAAGTTGCTCGGCGGCGGCCTGCCCCGTACTGCTCACGAATTCCTCTCCGAGCAGCCAGCCGCGCCACGCTCCGTCGGCGCCGATCGACTCCATGAATCCGTCTGTCAGTTCGTCGCGAACTTCCTGAGCTGCCGCCAGCGCAGCCGCGTCAGCCGCGGACTGGGCTCCGTTGCGCGCCGTTGCCGCCTGAGCCACGGCGAAGTAAGCGAATGCCAGGAAGAGCAGACCTGCCACGACCGCGATATAAATCGGAATTGTCTGCCCTCTGTCTCCCCCTGCGGGTCTGACCATCAGCCGCCGGTGATCTGAGTCACCGCAGTCTGGATTGCGTTCGAGATCGTATCCTGCAACCCCAACGCCCTCACCGCCACCACTATCAACGCGATGAGCACCACCAGCCCCGCGTACTCCACCACGCTCGCCCCGCGGTCCCGTTCCCTCCCCCGCATTCGTCCGGTGACGGCGACCTGAATTCTCGTTGCGGTCAGCAGTAGGCGCTTCGGCATGACGGTGGCCTCCAGGGGCTCGGGTCGTATCAGGAGCGTACGGGGGAAAGGAGTTCGGGGACGAGAGGGCGGGGAGCCGCATCCTCGTCAGGTGTGGGGTCATGGCTGTCGTCGACCTCCTCAGTTCCCGAAGAGGGAGCCGAAGTCGTTTTCCGTGCCGAGGAACATGTTGACCACGATCAGGATGAGCGTGGCCGGGACCATGAACGTGAGGGTGACGACGGTGGTCTTGGGGATCGCCTTCGCCGCCCGGCGGCGCGCGTTCTGGGCGTCGGTGCGGCGCATGTCGTTGGCGATCTGGATGAGGGTCTCGGCGATGGGCGCGCCGAGTTCCTCGCCCTGCTGGAGGGCGGAGACGAACTGCGACACCTGTTCCGACTCGTTCCGGCGGCGGAGCTCGTCGAAGGCCTGCCGCCGGCTGACGCCCATGTCCATCTGGCGCAGAGAGATGCGGAGTTCGTCGGCCCATGGCCCCTCGTACTTCTCGGCGACGCGTTCGAGGGCCTGGCGGAAGGAGAGTCCCGCGCTGACGACGACGGCGAGGACGTCGAGGAAGTCGGGGAGGGTGCGTTCGATGACGTCCCTGCGGTGGCGTACGGCCTGCCAGATGGTGACGTCGGCGGCGAACCAGCCGTAGGCGAGGGCGAAGAGGCCGAAGAGCAGGTAGTCGTTGGCGAGGCAGACGAGACCGGTGAAGCCTCCGAAGAGGCCGTAGACGGCCCGGCGTGCGGCGTAGCGGTCGACGGTGAGGCCGCCGGGGTTCCCCGCCATGTCGATGCGGCGGCGTTTCCGGTCGACGAGCCGGGGACCCAGGAGGCGGAGCACGACGGGGGCGAGGCGCATGCCGGCGCGGTCGACGGCGGACTCGGCGCCGCGGACGCGGGTGGCTCCGACTTCCAGGGCGACGGTGAGGTCGTCGGGGAGTTCGACGTCCGCGCGGTACATGCGCAGGCCGAGGAGGACGCCGGCGACGCCGAGGGCCGCGACCGCGGCGAGGAGGAGGCCCAGGAGCTCCGTGGTCATGCTGGTGGCCACCCCCTCAGACTTCGATCTTGCCGAGACGGCGCATGACGAGGAATCCGAGGGCGTAGAGGCCGATCGCGACGATGACGGCGATCTGGCCGAGGGGATGGCCGGTCATCCGGGAGAGGGAGCCGGGGGTGAGCGAGTTCATCATGATCATCGCCCCGAGTCCGAGGAGCGGGATCGTGTAGGCGGTGGCGTTGACCTCGGAGAGCATGGTGCGGACCTCGCGCCGGGTCTCCTTGCGTTCCTCGAGGGTCTCCGTGAGGTTGCGCAGGGACCCCACGACGGTGCCGCCCGCCCGGTTGGAGAGCACGAGGGTGGTGACGAGGACGACGAGTTCACGGGAGGGGAGCCGTTCGGCGAGTTCGCCGAGCGCGTCGTCGACGGACCGCCCGAGGGCCAACTGATGGGCTACAGTGGCCAGTTCCTCGCCGGCCGGTGCCTCCAGTTCCTCCGCGGCCATGGAGAGCGCGGTGCGCAGCGCGAGCCCCGCCGCGGTGGCGTTGGCGAGGATGCGGGACAGTTCGGGCAGCTGGTTGATGAACGCCTCGATGCGCTTCTGGCGCTGCCAGTTGAGGAAGGCGTTGCCGCCCCACAGGGCGACCAGTCCGGCGACGGGGCCGAAGAAGGGTGCGAGGGCGATGGCTGCGACGAGCCAGAGCGCGGCCGCGCCGGCGACGACGTAGACGGTGAACTCACCGGCGGTGAGGTCGAGGCCGGTCGCGGCGAGGCGCAGCTGGACGCGCCGCCCGAGGGCGGTCCGGCGGATGCGCCGGTCGACGGCCGCGAAGCGGCGGGCGCGGCCCTCGGGCGCGGGCTGATGGGAGGAGAGCCGTTCGACGAGGGCGGCGCGCTGGGCCCGGCCGGAGGCGTAGCTGTGTATTCCGGCGGTGGCGAGGACGCCGAACAGCAGGGCGGCGCCCGGTGCCAGGAGTGCGAGTCGGTCCATGGTGTCGCCTACCTCGCCTCTCGGGTGTTGAGGGGGTCGATGTCGTGGGTGACGCCGAAGGCCGGGGGCAGGGGCTCGTTGGCGAGGTGGAGGCGTTCGGCGACGCGCCGGGGCAGCGGCAGGTGTTCGTAGTGGCCGCGGACGACACGGTCCGCGCCGAGCGGGGCGGGCACGAAGCGGGCGACGGTGGAGATCTGGAACTGCTCGCGGCCGTGGGAGACCAGGATGACGATCTCGCTGATCTTGCGTGAGCCGTCGGCATGGCGGGTGAGCTGGACGATGACGTCGATGGCGCTGTTGATCTGGTCCTTGAGCGCTTCGAAGGGGATCTCGACCTCGGACATGGAGCCCAGGGTCTGGAGACGCATCAGGGCGTCCTCGGCGCTGTTGGCGTGGACGGTGGCGAGGGAGCCGTCGTGGCCGGTGGACATCGCCTGGAGCATGTCGAGGGTCTCGCCGCCGCGGACCTCGCCGACGATGATCCGGTCGGGGCGCATGCGCAGGGAGTTGCGCACGAGGTCCCGGATGGTGACGCGGCCCTTGCCCTCGACGTTCGGCGGGCGGGTCTCCAGCCGCACCACATGGGCCTGCTGGAGCTGGAGTTCGGCGGCGTCCTCGACGGTGATGATGCGTTCGGTGCCGGGGATCAGACCGGAGAGGGCGTTGAGCAGGGTCGTCTTCCCGGAGCCGGTGCCGCCGGACACGATGATGTTGAAGCGGGCCCGTACGAACGCCGAGAGCAGTATCAGCATCTGCTCGTCGAGGGTGCCGAGGCCGATGAGTTCGGAGAGCCTGTACGCCCTGGGGAAGCGGCGGATCGTGAGGATGGGCCCGGTGAGGGAGAGCGGCGGGATGATGACGTTGACGCGCTCGCCTGAGGGCAGGCGGGCGTCCACCATGGGGTTCGACTCGTCGACGCGGCGGTTGACGGTGGAGACGATGCGTTCGATGGTCTGCATCAGCTGCTCGGTGGAGGCGAAGCGCATCGGGAGCTGCTCGACCCGGCCGGCCCGTTCGACGAAGATCGCGTCGGGGCCGTTGACCATGATCTCGGTGATGGAGGCGTCTTCCAGGAGCGGTTCGAGGACGCCGAGGCCGAGTGCTTCGTCGACGACGCGGCGGATCAGCTGGGAGCGCTCGGACGTGGAGAGGACCGGGCCCTCGCGGCTGATGATGTGGCCGAGGACGCGTTCGAGGCGGGCGCGGCGTTCGGTGGCCGTGAGGGACGACATCTCGGCGAGGTCGATCTCCTCCAGGAGCTTCGCCCGGTAGGTGGCGACCAGGTGGCCGTCCTCGCGGCTCCCGCCGTGGTTCTCGGCGGGTGCGATACGGGACCGCAGGCTCATCTCGTCACGCTCCTCTCGTCCTCGTCTTCTTCCTCGTCCTCGTGCTCTTCCTCGTCCGCGTCGTGCCTCAGCCGCTCCCCGTGTCCGCGAACAAGCCGGAGCCCGGACCGGCCCCGGTACCGGCCCTTGCGTCCCCGTCGCAGGGCATCGTCACCGAGCGGCTGATGCTGCCGACCGTGAAGGCCGGGATGACGGCTGGAATGCCGGTGACGGCGGTCGCGGTGGTGGAGCCCTCGTCGTCGGTGCAGGCGGGCGCCGTGATCTGTGTGCCCTTCGCCGTCCAGTCGGACATGGCGCCGAGACCCGCGGCCTGGCCGGCGTCGCCGAGCGAGGCGGCCCGGGCGGCGGCTCGTGCACCGGTCGCGGCCTGCTGGGCGGCGTATCCTGCGATGCCCAGCTGGATCGCCGCGAGGCCGACGACGAGGACCACGGGGAGGAACCCGGCGAATTCCAGGATCGCCGAGCCCCGGTCGCCGAGCGTACGGTGGACCAGCCGGCGGTGAACCAGCCGACGGTGGACCGGCCGGCCGTCGCGCGGATGCCGCGGTACGCGGCGTAACGGCGTGTTCCGCGTACCGCCTCCGGGAGGGGCCGGGATCCTCATCCTTCGTCCTCCTCCAGCACCGCCCCGGCCGTGCCGTGGACCCGCCATCCCGTGTCGAACCCCGGGAAGAGCACCGGCACCCGGAGACTGACGTCCGCCAGGAAGAGATCGCCCGCCGCGCCGCATTCCGTCGAGGCGCCGTCCGACCACGCGGCCGGCAGATGCTGCTGGGCCGCCGCCGCGCAGCCGCCGCCGACCGCTCCGGCCCGGGCACCCTGGTCGGCGGCGTTGCCGGCGAGGGAGAAGGTGTACCCCCACAGCACGCACTGCCAGACGATGACGAGCACGGCGAGGATGAGCGGGGCCATGCCCGCGAACTCGACGGTGACCGCGCCCTTGTCGGCGCGGGCCCGGCGGCGCAGGACGACGGCGCCCCGCTCGCCGCGGTGACCGGTGCCCCGTCCGCCCTCCGGCGCCTTCACGATGCCCAGTTCACCGGCGAGCGCCCACAGCGCCTGCCTGACGGAGCCCCGGCCGTCGAGGTCCTGGACGCGGCCGGTGTCGACGGCGGACTGGAGTTCCTTGAATCCCGCCGGGACGGCCGTGCGTGCGGCCATGGTTCCGGTGATCTTCTCGACGAGCGGCGGCTGGATCTCCGCGGACCGCGTGTGCCGGTTGACGACGGTGAGGGTCTCCTCCGCCTTGCGGATCTGGAGGCGGTCCCACATCCGCACCATTCGCTTGGCGGCCCGGACGGCGACGACGTCGGGGGTGACGAGCAGGAGCGCGTGGTCTGCCATTTCGACGACGGCGGCGTTCGCACCGGTCATCTGGGTGCCGCAGTCGACGACCACGACCTCGTGCCGGGCACGGAGGGCGTGGACGATCTGGCGGGCGACCCGGTCGGTGACCTCCTCCCCGCGTTCGCCCTCCGCCGGGGCCAGGAGGAGGGAGAGACCGGTGGGGTGGGTGTGCAGGGCGTCCTGGAGGACGCGCGGCGCGATGTCGGAGATCGCGGCGAGGTCGACCACCGAGCGCCGGAACTGCACGTCCAGGTACGAGGCGACGTCGCCGGACTGGAGGTCCAGGTCGACGAGGGCGACGCTGTGCCCGGACGCGTTGGCGGCGAGGGCGAGCTGGACCGCCGTGAGGGTCGTGCCGACGCCGCCTTTGGCGCCGCTGACGGTCACGACGGTGCCGCCGGGTCCGTGGAAGGTGTCGCTGCCGGCGCCGAGGTGGCGGCGGACGCCCGTGGACCAGGTGGCGGCGCTCCGGACCCGGACGGCCAGTTCCTCGTATCCGAGGGGGAGGCCGACGAGGCCGCGGGCTCCGGAGTCCATCGCGGCGGTGTACAGCCCGGGGGACGCGTCGGACGTGATGAGGACGACGCCGGCGGACGGGAAGCGGAGGGCGACCTCCCGGATGAGTTCGAGGGCCGGGACGGGGCCGATCCGCTCGTGCACGAGGACCACTTCGGGCAGCTCGTCGAGGGACTGGCCGGCGAGGCGCGCGAGGGTGTCGAGGAGCGCGGTCGAATCGGTGACGGGCGGCGCGGGTTCGGCGTCGGGGAGCCGGCCGAGCAGGCTGGTGACGGCGCGGGTGGCGTCGGGGTCGCCGACGGCCGGGAGGATGCGGATGACCACGCCCCTCACCTGTCCTTGTCCTCGTCGAGGGTGTACGTACGGTCGCTGGGCGAGATGGCGGTGTCGCCGCCGGCGCCCACCAGGGCGAGGCGGACGTGTTCGGCGAAGGACTCGGCGTAGGCGACGCGCTGGGCGTCCGCGGTGCCGAGGGCGAAGGTGATGGGAACAGCCTCGCCGGGCTGCCGGTTGCGGTCCCGGTCCGGTTCGAGGGCGGTGAGCTTGCCGACGTCGAGCACGCGGGCGCCGGAGACGATGACCTGGGAGCGGTCGGGCACGTCCTTCTTGTCGCCGGCGAACGTGGCGTAGATGTTGACCTTCGCCCCGGGGGTGATCTTTCCGGCGACGCCCGTCGCGGCGTCGATCATGATGGCGATCTCCTGCTCCCCCGCGCCGAGCGCCGGCCGGGCGACGATCATGTCGCTCTGCAGCAGGGAGCCCTTCTTCAGCCGCGTGACGGCGATCTTCCCGCGGATGTCGCCGAGATCGGTGACGGCGTTCTCCGAGAGCCAGCGCTCGGGCATCGAGATCTTCTCGAACCGGGACGCGTCGAGCGGTACGTACGGGGCGACGTCGTCCTTGAGCCGGTACGCCACGACCTCGGGACCGACCTTGGCGTTCACGTCCCTGATCACATAGAGGACGCCGACGAACGCGCCCAGAGCGCACAGGACCGACAGAAGCAGCAGGACGATGCCGCGACGCTGGCGTGAGTTCATCGGACGGGCTACCTCGATCGGGAACGGCGGTGCGGACGACGGCGGTTCTGGCGAAGGTGGTGCGGGCGACGAAGGGTACGGACGACGGTGGTTCGGGGCGGCTGGGCCCGGTTCAGCGTTTCGGCAGCGGCTCCGGCAAACGGCTCACCACGCTGTGACGATCGTCGTGGCGTGGACCGCTGCGGCGGCGGTACCGCTCCCGGCCGCGGGGCCGGCCGCGGACGCGGTGCCGGCGGATCCCGCGGGTGCGAGCGCGAGCGGGCCGGCGGCGGGGAGGGTGAGCGGACTGGCGCAGAACCCGCAGCGGTCGCCGATGAGTTCCAGTCCGCACCAGTGGCAGATCTCCCTGCGTACGGATGCGATGAGCCGGTACAGCACCGACACGTCCGGGATGGCCGCGGCGAACTCGACCAGTCTGGGGGTGCCCCACCAGCCGGCGGAGTCCACGGGGAGCGCGGTCTCCAGGACGCCCTGGGTGCGCCATCCGGGGGCGAGTCCCGAGGCGACCCAGTCGGAGTGGAGGCGGCCGCGGGCGATCAGCATGGACGTGGCGAACTCCGGTCCGGGGAAAACGTCCCCTGGTCCGGTTCCGGGTCCGATTCCTGGTCCGGCTCCGCCGAGCCGGACCAGGGCCGGCAAGGGGTTGGCGAGGACGGCGAACGTCGAGCCGGGGATCCAGGAGGCGGCGTGCGCCCTGAGTCCGACGGGGACCCGGTCGAGCCCGGTGACGGTGGCGAGTACGGCACCGGCATAGATGTAGTGCACCAGCAGCCTGACCGCGGAGGCGATCACGCCGGGGCTCAGGTCGCACATCGTGAGCTGCCTCAACTGCTGTGCCAGGACGGCGAGTCCGAGTGGCGGCAGGTCCACCGGCAGAAGCGCGACCCGGTCGCTCTCCAGCATCGAGCGGACGGTGTGCAGCCGCCGCACGCGGTCCGGAGCCATCCCGGCGGCATACGGCACGATCACGAAACCGTGCTGCTCCAAGAGCGCGTGCATGTCCGTGAGCGCGGCGTCGAGGCTCTGCCGCGCGGGGTCCTGGAGGACGGCGGCGAGCGGGGTGTGCCGGTCCGGTGGCGGCAGCACCAGATCGGCGCCGGTGACGGCAATGGCAGTAGGCACGTCCCCTCCCCACCGTGTCCGGCCGTGTCTGTCTGCAACTGCACTGTATCCACGTGTTACCTGTGAGGAACCCTCAACTTCGAGGAGTTCACCGGAACCTGCATCCGACTTCCGGGCAAATGCCCGCAGAATCGGCAAGTTGAATCACTTGCTCCACCTCCAGAGGTCTTGACAACCCTATTGGTCTGGACCAGTTTGGATGCGCAGCGGTGGCCACCGTCCCTGTCTCACGTCTCCACGCCCCACCTCGCTCCACGCCCCATCTCCCTCCTCAACCGCCTACCTTCCGTCCCTTTCCGCCCTCCTTCCCCCACCGGAGGCAGCACGTGGACCGCGCACGCACACAAACCCCAAGCCGCACACCCCGTACACCCCGCATCTCCAGCACATCCCGCTCGTCCTGCCCATCCCGCACCTGGCTCCGCGGCCTTGCCGCCGCACTCGGCGCGGGCGCCCTCGTCGTCACCGGCCTCGCCACCACCGCGCAGGCCGCCGACACGAACGTCGCACGGAACGCCGGCTTCGAGTCCGGCCTGGCGAACTGGACCTGTTCGGCAGGCAGCGGCAGTACGGTCTCCTCCCCCGTGCACGGCGGCGCCGCTGCTCTGAAGGGCACGCCGTCCGGCCAGGACAACGCCAAGTGCTCGCAGACCGTCGCCGTCAAGCCCAACTCGACGTACCAGCTGAGCGCCTGGGTGCAGGGCAGTTACGTGTACCTCGGCGCCGGCGGAACCGGCACGACGGACGTCTCCACGTGGACTCCCGGGTCGAGCGGCTGGTCCCAGCTGAAGACCTCGTTCACGACCGGCCCTTCGACCACGTCGGTGACGGTCTACACGCACGGCTGGTACGGCCAGCCCGCCTACTTCGCGGACGACGTGTCCGTCTTCGGCCCGGACGGCGGCGGGGGCGGCGATCCCGAGCCGGGCGTGCCGGCCACGCCCAGCGGCCTGACGGTGGGCCCGGTCACCTCGTCCTCGGTGTCCCTGTCCTGGAACGCGGTCTCCGGCGCCACCGGCTACAACGTCTACCGCAACGGCACCAGGGTCTCGTCGGTGACGGGCCCGTCGGCGACCGTGACGGGGCTCTCCGCCTCCACCTCGTACCGGTTCCAGGTCACGGCGGCCAACGCGGCGGGCGAGTCGGCCCGGTCGGCGGAGGTCACCGGCACCACGTCCGGCAGCGGCGGCAACCCCGGCGGTCCCGTGCCGCGGCACGCGCTGACCGGCTACTGGCAGAACTTCGACAACGGCGCGACCGTCCAGAAACTCCGGGACGTGCAGGCGCAGTACGACATCATCGCCGTATCGTTCGCCGACTCCACCACGACCCCGGGCCAGATCGTCTTCAACCTCGACCCGGCCGTCGGCTACTCCTCGGTCGCGGACTTCAAGGCGGACATCGCCGCGAAGAAGTCGGCCGGCAAGTCGGTGGTCCTCTCGGTGGGCGGCGAGCGGGGCAACGTCACCGTCAACAGCGACGCCTCCGCCACCGCCTTCGCGAACAGCGCGTACGCCCTGATGCAGGAGTACGGCTTCAGCGGCGTCGACATCGATCTCGAACACGGCATCAACTCGGCGTATCTGACGAAGGCGCTCCGCCAGCTGTCCGCCAAGGCGGGGCCGGGCCTGGTCCTCACGATGGCGCCCCAGACCATCGACATGCAGAACACCGGCACCGAGTACTTCAAGACCGCACTGGCCGTGAAGGACATCCTCACGGTCGTCAACATGCAGTACTACAACAGCGGTTCGATGCTCGGATGCGACGGCAAGGTCTACTCGCAGGGTTCGGTGGACTTCCTCACCGCCCTCGCCTGCATCCAGTTGGAGAACGGGCTCGACGCCTCCCAGGTGGGCATCGGCGTCCCGGCCTCCCCCCGGGGCGCGGGCAGTGGCTACGTCGACCCGCAGATCGTGCGGAACGCCCTCGACTGCCTGACCCGGGGCACCAACTGCGGTTCCTTCAAGCCGTCGAGGACGTATCCGGCGCTGCGCGGGGCGATGACCTGGTCCACCAACTGGGACGCCACCGCGGGCAATGCCTGGTCCAACGCGGTGGGCCCGCACGTCCACGGCCTGCCGTAGGACGTACGGCCGCGGCCCAGCACCCTTGACCCGCCCGTCCGTGTATCGCCCGTCCGTGTATCGCCCGCGCGTGCCCGGCCGGGCGAGCCACGGCGGACCGGCCGGGCGGGCCCGGGACCCCGCCCTCACAAGCCCTACGGACCGTACGGCCGAGCGGGCGGGGCACCCCCCACTCCCCACGCACCCCTGCGCACGACGCAGCGGCCGCCGTCGCCGGCACCTTCGCCGACGACGGCCGTTGCGCATTCGGGGTGACGCACGGCGCCGGGCCCGACGTGGCGCGAGGAAAGTCCAGGACCCGGCGTGTACAGAGCATGAGCATGCAGAGACGACGGGACCGCGCGACCGCGCCCGCGGCCGCTTGGCCGAAGCGACCTCTTGACCTGGCCATGCCACGGCCTCACCATGGGGCCGCTTCCTGCACGTCGCACTGACCCCCACACTCCCCACCCAGGAGACTTCATGCGACTTCGCCTTCGCGGGAAACGGACCGCCACCCTCGCGGCAGTACTCGCCCTTGCGGTCGCCGCGCCGCTGACGGCCACCGCCACCGCCACTCCCCCGCCCCAGGCCTCCACGGCCACCGAGGACGAGGACATCAGGCAGTACGAGGTCCACGGACCCGAGACCCCTGCCGCGCGCACCGCCGTCGCCGCGACCGGGGTCGCCATCGACGAGGTGGGCGACCACTCGATCGTCGTCAGCGCCGACCGCCGGCAGGCCCGGGTGCTGCGCGCCCTCGGCTACGCCCTCAAGGAACTTCCCGGGCCCCCCGCCCGCACGGACAGCCGCGGTCTCGTCCCGATGGACTTCCCGTCCGCCGACGCCAAGTACCACAACTACGCCGAGATGACGGCGGAGATCGACCAGCGTCTCGCCCAGTACCCGTCGATCATGAGCAAGCGCGTGATCGGCAAGAGCCACCAGGGCCGGGACATCGTCGCCATCAAGATCAGCGACAACGTGGCCACCGACGAGGCCGAGCCCGAGATCCTCTTCACCCACCACCAGCACGCCCGCGAGCACCTCACCGTCGAGATGGCGCTGTACCTGCTGCGCGAGTTCGGCGCGGGATACGGTTCCGACTCCCGGATCACCAAGGCCGTCAACGGCCGCGAGATCTGGATCGTCCCGGACCTCAACCCCGACGGCGGCGAGTACGACATCGCGACCGGCTCGTACCGCAGCTGGCGCAAGAACCGTCAGCCCAACGCCGGTTCGTCGTCCGTCGGCACCGACCTCAACCGCAACTGGGACTACAAGTGGGGCTGCTGCGGCGGTTCCTCGGGCTCCAAGGGCTCCGACACCTACCGCGGCAAGTCGCCCGAGTCCGCACCCGAGGTGAAGGTCGTCGCGGACTTCGTCCGCAGCCGGGTCGTCGGCGGCAAGCAGCAGATCAAGGCCGCCATCGACTTCCACACCTACAGCGAGCTGGTCCTCTGGCCGTTCGGGTACACGTACAGCGACACCGCGGCGGGCATGACCCAGGACGACCGGGACGCGTTCGCCACCGTCGGGCAGAAGATGGCCGCCAGCAACGGCTACACCCCCGAGCAGTCCAGCGACCTCTACATCACCGACGGGTCGATCGACGACTGGCTGTGGGGTGCCCAGCGGATCTTCGGCTACACCTTCGAGATGTACCCGCGCTCGGCGTTCAGCGGCGGCTTCTACCCGCCCGACGAGGTGATCGAGCGCGAGACGAGCCGCAACCGCGACGCGGTGCTCCAGCTCGTCGAGAACGCCGACTGCATGTACCGGTCGATCGGCAAGGAGCAGCAGTACTGCGCGAGCTGACCGCGGCCGCGTGACGAGGGGCGGGCGCCTCGGCGCCCGCCCCTCCGTCTTGCGCCCGCGTCCGGGGCGCCTCCCGCCCTTCCCGGACCGCCACTCCGGCTCTCCCTGGACTGCTGCTCCCGCCCTCCCCGGGCAGCGGCCTCCGTTCTCCCCGGACTGCGGCTCCCCCTGCCCCGAAAGCGCCTCCCGTTTCGCGCGCGCACCGCAACCATGTCGCACGTCCCGGCGTCGAACCGGTGACGGACGTTGTGCACGTCGGGCGTTGTGGAAGCCGGAACGGAGTGGGGTCGCGATGAACGTGGCGCAGTGGATCGGATATTCGTTCCTCCTCGCCTCTTCGGTCGCACAGCTGTACGCGGTGCGGGCCTGGATCGGGCGCGGCGTCGCGCGGACGCCGGTCGCGGTGCAGGACCTCGATCCGCTGGCCGCCGCGGTCCTCGTCAAGGGGCGCAACCGGTTCGCGGACACGGTGCTGTACCGGATGCACGTCGGCGGGCGGATACGGCTGGGGACGAAGGGCACCATCGCCCTCGTGCACTCCCACGGCTGTACGGGCGTCGAGGCCGAACTGTTCTCCGAGCTGCAGCGCAAGGACGCCAAGGGGAAGAAGCTGCGGTCCCAGGACGCCCACGACTGGCTGTGCGGCTCCTCCGGGGCGGCCGAACTCCGCGGGCGACTGGTGGCGACCGGACTGCTGCGGCCCACGAAACACCGTGCGGCGCGCATCGCGTCGGTGCTGCTGCACGTCTCGCAGTGCGCGGGGGCCGCCGGATTCGCGCTGGCGAGCGACGGAGGCGTGGTACCGGCACTCGTGCCGCTCGGCGTGCTGTTCGTCGGGCTCGCCCTGACCCGCGTGGACCGCCTCACCCCTGCGGGTGAGGAAGCGGTGAAATGGCTGTCCGTACGGCACGGACGCCGTACGCTGCGGGCGGCGCCCTCGGGCTGGATCGCCGACGAGGAGCGTGCCCAGGACGTCGACCCGGACGGCTTCGCCGTCGCCCTCTTCGGCACCCGCGAGATCCGTGACAGCACGCTGCGCGGGCTGCTTCGCAACGCCTCGCGTTCGAAGCAGTCGAGCAGCGGCTCGGGCTGCGGCGGTGGCGGCGGCTGCGGAGGCGGGTGCGGCGGGGGGTGCGGCGGAGGGTGATCCGAGGGTCCTCAGAGGTCCCCGGGGCGGTTTCCGGACTGACACCGTCTCGTGACGGTGTACCCCATTCCGGTCACGGGGCGTGCCGTGGCAGGGTGTTGTCCAGGGACGCGACAGGGGGAGGTCGCCGACATGGCGGGGACGCGACGCATCCAACAGCTCACCGCGGACGACCCGCGGCAGCTCGGTTCGTACCGGATCATCGGCCGGCTGGCGTCCGGCGGCATGGGCCGGGTCTACATAGCCCGCACGCCGGCCGGGTCCGAACAGCCGCTCGCCGCGGTGAAGACGCTCCTCGACGAGGGTGTCGTCAGTGATGTCGACCGCCGGCGCTTCGCCCGCGAGGTCGCCCTCGCGAAACGCGTCGACAGCCCGCGCACCGCGAAGGTGCTGGACGCGGACCCGGACGCGGACCGCCCCTGGATGGCGATCGAGTACATCCCCGCGCCGTCCCTCTCCGAACTGGTCGGCACCGCCGGGCCGCCGCCCGCCTCGGCGATCCGCTGGATCGCCGCCGGCACCTCGGAGGCCCTGGACGTCCTGCACGGCGCAGGCGTCGTCCACCGTGACGTCAAACCGCAGAACATCCTGCTGCCGCTGGAAGGCCCGCGGCTCATCGACTTCGGCATCTCGCACGCCACCGACATCACCCGGACCAGTCTCACCCTCGGCACGATCGCCTTCACCTCGCCCGAGCAGGCCCGCGGCGACCACTGCACCGCCGCGTCCGACGTCTACTCGCTGGGCGCGACCCTCTTCCACCTCGCCACCGGCCGCCCGCCCTACCCGGTGGGCGAGGACACGTTCCGGCTGCTGCACCGGGTCTCGCGCGCGGACCTCGACCTGACCGGGCTCCCCAAGGAGCTCGTAGCGGTGATCCGGCCCTGTCTGGAGGCCGAGCCGCGCAACCGTCCACGGCCCGCCGAGGTCCGCGCGCAGTTCCTCGCGGGGCTCGTCGGACTCCCGGTCAACGACAGCGGCCGACGCTGGCTCCCGCCCCGCTGGACCCTGCTGATCGCCGAGTACGAGGAGCTGGGCGACCGGCTCGCGCTCGGCGACGGCAGCGGAGGCCCGCCGGGCGCGGTGTCACCCGACGCGCCGACCGTCGACCAGCGCACGAGCGCGGTGCCGCCGCCGGGTCCTACGCGCCGTTACACCGAGCCCCGTCCGCCCTCGAAACCGCCCGGTGGGCAGGGCGGTCCGCCCGGTGGGCAGGGCGGTCCGCCCGGTGGGCAGGCCGGTCCGCCCGGTGGGGCCGCGCCTGGTGGGGCCCGCCCCGGCCCCGGTACGGGAGCGCCCGGCGGTGCGGGGGCGGCGTCCCGCCCGCCGGGAGCGGGGGCGGGACGCAAGGAACGCGTACGGCCCCCGCGCAACGAGGCGGCCGCGGGCGGTGCGGCCGCCGGCGGGGCGGCGGGAACGACGACGCCCCCGTCGGGCGCGGGTGCCGGACGCCAGGGGCAGGCACGCCCTACGGGGGCGAACACCGGTGGAGCGTCCGGCGGTTCGGGGCAGGCCTCGAAGGGGTCCGCGTCCGGCGGAGCAGGCTCGGGCGGCTCCAACGCCTCCCCCGGCGCGGCGTCCCGTCAGCCCGGCGGGGGCGCGGGCCGGAAGGAACGTGTACGGCCTCCGCGCGGCGGCTCGGCCGCGGGGGCGGGGGCCGGCACTCGGCCCGGCTCGGGCGCCGGCGCGGCGGGCTCGTCGACGGGCTCGCCGTCCGGGTCCTCGTCCGGCTCGCCGTCGGGGTCTGCGTCCCGGCCGTCCTCCGGCTCGGCGTCCGGCGCGGCGAGCTCGGCGACAGGCTCACCGTCCAGGCCCTCCTCCGGCTCGGCGTCGCCCGGGTCCCCGTCACGGCCGGCCTCCGGCTCGGCGTCCGGCGGGCCCCGCCGGGGCACGGGCGGCGGTGGCTCGGCCCCGGGGCAGCGGTCGAGTGCTTCCGCATCCGGGCCCCGGGGCGCCGCACCCACCACGCCTCCGTCCACGACCCCACCACCGAAGTCCGGCTCGGGCGGCGCGTGGTTCTGGTTCCTGCTGATCGTCCTCCTGTTCGCCCTGTTCGTGTGGAAGCCCTGGGAGTCGGCGTCCGAGTCCTCGTCCTCGGGCGGCAGCGGCTCGTCGTCCAGCGGCGCGTACTCCTCCGGCGGCTCGTACGGCTCCGGTGGCTCGTCGTCGTCCGCCGGCACGTACTCCTCGGGCGGCTCCTCGTCCACCGGGCTTTCGACGTCGACGAGCGGTTCGAGTGCGACCGGCGGTTCGAGTGCGACCGGCGGTTCGAGTGCGACCGGCGGTTCGAGTGCGACCGGCGGCGGCACGTACGTCTCGCGGACGCCCACGCCGACCGCCCAGGAGCCCGCACCGGAGGACCTGGCGTTCGCCGCCGTACGGGCCGGTGAGTGCCTGGACGTGTACGACGACGGGTACGGGGACTGGAGCGCCGACGTGCCGCGCACCGTGAACTGCGGGGCCGCCAACGCGTACATGCGGGTCGTCTCCGTGTCGAGGTCCGGCTTCGCGGCGCAGGCCTGCGACTCGTCGGACGGGCGCTACCGCTGGGGGCACCGGAACCGCAGCGGTTCGACCACCACGCTGTGCGTCGCCCGGCAGTTCCGCAAGGGCCAGTGCTTCCCCGCCAAGAAGGGCGACGGGAACAAGCCGGGGCCGGGACGGCTGACGGCCGTGTGGAGCTGCAGCGCGGACAAGGTCCCGCAGGGGTACGCGTACGTCATGCAGATCACCGGCTACTACCGGAACGACGGGACCAACCGCCCCGGCTTCTGTTCCCAGTACGCCGGCGACCGCACCGTCTACTGGTGGTGGCAGGTCGACGGCGGCCGCAACGTCGTCTGCGCCCGGTTCGCGTGACGCCCGGCCGGGCAACGGCCGGCGCGTCGGCCCCGACGTCTCCCGGAGGCCTCCGGGCTCCCTGGAACGGCCTTTGACCTGGCAATGTCCCGGATGTTAGACAGCTAGCGCAATACACAACGAACGTGGCACATGGTGCGACGCAGTGGAGAGTGAGGCTTCCATGGCCGCCGACCAGAACCCCGCAGGTGACGTGGACGCCCTCGCGGCGCTCGCCTCGGAGCGCGTCGACCACCGGTTCAAGGGGCTGCCGCCGGACGCGGACGGTCTGACCGTCGGTGAGCTGGCCGCGCAGCGCCGCAATCTGTTCACGGGCGGGTTCACCACACCCGTACTGGCGCTGTCCGCCGAGGCCCTGGAGCACAACCTCGCGCTCATGGAGGCCTACGCCGAGCGCCACGGGCTGGCGTTCGCCCCGCACGGCAAGACCTCCATGGCCCCGCAGCTCTTCGCCCGCCAACTGGAGCGCGGGGCGTGGGGCATCACGGCGGCCGTGCCCCATCAGGTGCGTGTGTACCGGGCGTTCGGCATCCAGCGGATCTTCCTCGCGAACCAACTCGTCGACCCGGCCGCGCTGCGCTGGCTGGCCGGCGAACTGGCCGCCGACCCGGACTTCCGCTTCATCTGCTACGTCGACTCCGTCCGGGGCGTCGAGCTGATGGACGCGGCGCTGGAGGGGGTGCCCCGGCCCGTCGACGTCGTCGTGGAGCTCTGCGCGGGCGAGGGGGCGCGTACGGGCGTACGCACCGAGGGCGAGTGCGCCGCCGTCGCCGACGCGGTGGCGGCGGCCGCCTCCCTGCGGCTGGTGGGCGTCGCCGGCTACGAGGGCGAGGTCCCGGAAGCCGACACCGAGCGGGTCGCGGACTGGATGCGGCGACTGGTGTCCCTCGCCGTCGACTTCGACAAGGCGGGCCGTTTCGCCGGCGACCTCGACGAGATCGTGGTGAGCGCGGGCGGCAGCGCCTGGTTCGACACCGTCACGGAAGCCCTCGAGAACCTCCCCGAACTGTCCCGTCCCGTCCTGAAGCTGCTGCGTTCCGGGGCGTACGTCTCCCACGACGAGGGCCACTACGGCCGGCTGACCCCGTTCAACCGGGTCCCCGCGGAGGGCGCCCTCGAACCGGCCTTCCGTCTCTGGGCGCAGGTCGTCTCCCGGCCCACCGCGGACCAGGCGTTCCTCAACGCCGGCAAGCGTGACGCCGCATACGACATCGACCTGCCGACGCCCCAGGTCGTCCGCGCGTCGGACGCCCGGGGCATCCCGGATGCCGCGCCCCGCCCGGCCACCGGGATGACGGTCACCGCCCTCTCCGACCAGCACGCCTGGCTCCGCACCACCCCGGAGGCGGAGCTGGAGGTCGGCGACTGGGTGGCGCTGGGTCTGTCCCACCCGTGCACGTCCTTCGACAAGTGGCAGCTGATTCCGCTGGTGGAGGCGGACGGAACGGTGACGGACTTCATCCGTACGTTCTTCTGACCGGCCATTCGCCGGACTTCGGCAGGCAGGCGGGCCGGGCGATCCGTAATTCCCGGCCCGCCGCCAGACCGTACGGGTATCGTCCACTCCCCAAACCCTTACCAAGGAAAGACCGGACCCATGACCAGCCGACCTCCGACGACGACGCTGTGGCGCCCCACCGGCCCCCAGGAGCTGGAGCTGGTCCGCGAACTGAAGTGGCGTGCCTGGCCGCCCCGCCTCCCGGAGCAGCCGATCTTCTACCCGGTCCTCAACGAGGACTACGCGATCCGCATCGCCCGCGACTGGAACGTCAAGCACAGCGGCGTCGGCTACGTCACCCGCTTCGAGGTCGACACCGAGTTCCTCTCCCGCTACCCCGTCCAACAGGCCGGCGGCGAGACCATCCTCGAACTGTGGGTGCCCGCCGAGGAGCTCGACGACTTCAACGCCCACATCGTGGGAGAGATCCAGGTCGTCCACGAGTTCCGCTAGGCGCCGGCATCGACCGGCGCCTCAGCGGCGGGGCGGGCCCGAAGCCGCGCGCCAGAAGCCGGACGGCCAGGTCAACTCCCAGGCGTACACCGGGAGCGCGGCTGCCGACCCGGCGGCGGACACCTGCTCGTAGAGCCCGAACGTCACGGCGACCCGCGCGGGAGCTGTTCGGCACCGGCCGGACCGCGCCCGCGACGGGCCCAGCAGCCGAAGCGGCCCCGGACATGCGCGCGACGTACCCGCACGTCGCGGAGATCGCCGCAGCGGCCGCCCACGACACGAGCTCGGTCGTCCGTGGCGCGGGCTGGGAACGGGTACAGCCACCGGGCGATCATCGGGGGTTGGGTAGACCCTGCCCGATGGCGGGCGATGCGACCAGGTCATGAACGGGATCGCGGGCCGGTTCCGGCGAGACGGCTCGCCGACGCATCCAGCGACGTGTGCGGGCAGGGTCGCCGTCAGCTGCAACTTCGCTGACCGGGCTCCGATTTGACAGCCGTTCCAGGTCCGTGCACGTGCACTGAAGTCCGCCGGTGTTGCCGTCACTACTGCCGTCGACGGTCTAGACCACTCAGGGGGATTCTCAGGATTTGAGATCCACGTCAAGCGGCCTGGTCGTGCGGAGTGAGACTGATGCTCAAGTCGGCTCCAAGGGCATGGGCCAGGCGGCGCAGCATCGGAAGGGTGGGCACCGTTCCGCCGACTTCGAAGCGGGAGATCTGCGGCTGTTTCATTCCGCACCGCTCAGCCAGTTCGGCCTGGGACAGCCCGAGCTCGGTGCGCCGGTCGTGGACGAGTCGGCCCAGCTCGCGGGCGAGTGCTGTGGAGGCGTCATGCATGGCTCCTCCCGGGGTCAGGCGGCCGGGGTGACGATGGTGACGGTGGGCTCATCCCAAGGGGTGAGGTGCATGTCGACGGTGAGGTCCAGGGCTCGGGCCAGGCGCATGATGACAGCGATGGGCGGCAGTTCGGTGGCGGTCTCGATGCCTTCGATCTCGTCGGTGGTGGTGTGCAGGCGCTCGGCCAGGTCGGCTTCGCTCAGCCCGAGTTGCTTGCGCCGGTCGTAGACGGCTTTGCCCAGCGTCATGGCCAGGCCGGTTTCGTCGTAGACGCGGTCATACTCGGGGTCGGCGTCGAGGTGTTCACCGACCAGCTGGCGGTGGCGGCGGGTCCTCCATTCTACGCCCACGTACGACTCCGCCTCCAACGCCAAGCCATCGACACCCTCGGCAACGCACTCGGCGGCCAGGACGACGACCCCGACAACCCACCCGCCGCAGCGGCTGTCGCTGACGTTGCCGCCACCGTTGCCGCTGAGGTTGAAAGGGTGGGGTGACAGCGGGCGTTGGCGGTGCTACATCCTCGTCATGAGGTATGCGGATGGCGGCGGTCTGACCGCTGTGGGGCGGGCAAAGCGCGAGGCGGTGCGCTTCGAGGCCGCGGAGATGTTCGAGAAAGGGGTGCGGCCGCCGGAGGTGGCCCGCGGGTTACGGGTGTCGCGGAAGTCGGCGTACGCCTGGCACGCGGCCTGGCGGGAGGGCGGCAGAGCGGCTCTGGTGTCCAAGGGGCCTGGTGGCTTTCCGTGTCAGCTCAGCGATGACCAGGCGGAGCAACTGCAAGTCGAATTGGAGGCCGGACCGGCCGTGCACAGCTGGAGCGAGGACCAGCGCTGGACGCTGGCACGGGTGGCGGAGCTGATCCACCGCCTGTTCGGCTACCGGTACACCCCGCGCGGGGTGTCGTATCTGCTGCACCGGCTGGGCTGGTCACCGCAGGTGCCCGTCCACCGGGCCGTCGAGCGCGATGACGCGGCTGTGGAGCGGTGGCGGACGGAGCAGTGGTCACGGGTAAGAGGACGGCCCAGCTCCTGGGCGCGTGGATAGCCTTCGAGGACGAGGCCGGGCAGGACCTGAGGCCCGGGAAGGGCCGGACCTGGTCACGGCGGGGCCGGACCCCGGTGAGCAGGGTGACGGGGAGGGGCTCGGGCCGGGTCCTGATGGCCGGGATGGTCTGCGTCAGACCGGGCCGAGAGACCCGTCTGATCTACCGGACACAGACGTACCGGGGCCGTACCGGCGAGAAGAAGGGCTTCCGTGCCCGCGAGTTCGCCGAACTGATCACCTCCGCACGCCGGCAGCTCGGCGGTGCCCCGCTGATCCTGGTCTGGGACAACGCCAGCACCCACCACGCCAAGGCCCGGCGGGAGTTCTGCGAACGCAAAAGCGACTGGCTCACCATCGTCAAGCTCCCGCCGTACGCACCCGACCTCAACCCCGTCGAAGGTGTCTGGGCGCATCTGAAGAAGTCCCTGGCCAACCTCGCACCCCGGACGATCGAAGACCTCACCCCGCTCGTGAAGATCCGCTTGCGCAGGATCCAACGCCGACCCGAAGTGCTCCACGGATTCATCGCCGAGACCGGACTGGGGCTGGAGCCTCCGTAACCCTGTCACCCCACCCTTTCAACCTCAGCGTCAACTACTGCCGACAGAGCACGCTGAAGCCCCACCAGGAGACACCTGGTGGGGCTTCAAATTTGCTACCGGAACTTTAGGTTGGCGAGCATCTTCATTCCTCAAGGCCAGACTGAAGCCGCTGCCAATCCTCCTGCTGATCACGCCAGGCGGTGCTTGCGCAGATCGCGGTCTTCGCCTCCGGCAAAGACAGGCCAAGCACACGAGAAGCTACGTAGATCGCTTCGATCGGCGACAGGCCCAGTTCCCGCAGTTCTCGGAATACCGGTTCCCGCTCCACTTGCCCTCGGCCCGTGATGCGCGATGCCAACCCGTCCAGTCGAGACCGATCCATTCTCTAATCTCCTAGAATCTTTGCGACATCCAAGGTCATCGACCCCGGTCGCTTGTAGAGGCTGCCGTCCGGCTTCGGGATATGCCGCTCATAGTTCAGCACGACGGTGCTATACCCCTGGGATCTCGCCTGCTCGGCGACGGAGCGCTTCATCTGGCGGATTGCATCTGGCCCGATCGGGGCGCGACTCAGTCCTTGGGTCCCCTTCGGGAAGACCATCAGTCCGTCCAGGTGCACGGTGTCTCCGGCCACCCTGACGGTCGCCATGGTCTCAACCGTCTGCCCTCCAACGTTGAATGATCCGTCCCAGATGTCTCCATCGGTGAACGGAGAGCAGTTGCTGTTGTGAACCAGAACCGGAGTCTGTCCCGCCAGCACATAGTACGTGCGCGAACTGGGCGGTCGCCACCTGCAACATCACTGGTCAGAGAATTCCGGCCAGCCCCGTGGAAGGTGCGTGGGAGCGCCGTGCTGTGCCCCTGCACTGCCGTCGGCGTTGCCGCCGCTTCACCAAAGCCAAAAGGGTCTGCCGGAAGCATCTCCGGCAGACCCCTCTTCGTCCATCGGGCTGCGATTGACAATCTCACCGATGCGTGAATCAGCCCGATTCTGCACATCTCGACAGCACGTGAGCTTCCTCCATGAAAGAAAGGATCCTAGAGAGATCCCTCAGGAAACCCATAATGCCGGCCACCTCGCGTAAAAACTCTCCAGGCTTCCACGGGGCCGGAACAGTCAGGAAATGCCTCGATCCGGAAAGCAGGTTCCCACACGACGGCGAGATGTCCGCCGTCGCCGAAAGTAACCTCTGTCACAGCTGGTCGAAGCTGTTCGAGGATCCCACTCAACGTCGCAGCTCGCGAATCATAGATGGTTCTGAACTGATCAAACGCTTCCGACCCGGCCCCTCGTTGCGGGTATCTCATGTCGCGGGACCCCAGAACGAGTTTCCCTTCCTGCAAGACCCGGAAAGGGCACTGTATATGGGCGCTGAGTTCCTCACCATGAGGGCCAGCGAACTCCACCACGCCCAAGTCGGCGGCCCTGCCAACAGAGCGAACTGTCGCGCCCTGGAGGAGTCGTCGGATCTCGGCCGTCTGATCGTTAGCAGCCACCGAACATCCCCCTAGCCTCTTCCACGATCCGATGATAGTCGTACCCCTGTCCAGTGATTCTGTCGTGCAGGGACCGACGCTCCGCTGGCGTTATCTGACGACCGAGGCCTCGTTCGACTTCACGCAGCGCATCCTTGAATTCCTTGTTTTCTGCTTGGTTTCCTCGCGGAGCATGGTAACCGTCATCATCGAGATCGCCCGAGTCCCAGTCATTCTTGAGGTCCTCGAGCCCCTTCTCCCAGTCGAATCCGCCGTCATTGTGAACGAGGACCGGCGTCTGCCCAGCGAGTACATAGTACGTGTGCAGGTCGGCAACCGTGAGGTTGTACGTCTCCCGTTGCTCCTCATATGACCGGACGTCGGTCACCAGGACGGAAGATCCTTCGTCGCTGCGCAGCGTCATCCCGGGCTTGAGGTCACCGGCATCGAGCCACGCAAGTTCGGATTCGGCCCAGAAGGGGTGGTGGTCCGTAGTGGTGAGCTTGCGCCCGCCGTCTCCACCGCGCCCTTCGGAAAGAGTCAGCTCGACGTATTGCTTGTCGTCGGCGCTGTGGATCGTAGTGGTGACAGGCTTTGGGTCCGTCTCTCCTGTCTCCGGATCCGTGGCCAGCACCTCGTCGCCGACCTCGATCTCCTCGATCGGCTTGGTCGTGCCATCGGAGAGCCTGACCAGCGTCCCGGCAGGAAAACTGTTCGCCGCCGAGACAAGACATTCGACAGCCTCTCCCGGATCGCCCTTCCTTGCGCCCTGTTTCATCGCTTTGAAGGCGATCTTGGCGGCCTTTCCGGCTCCAACGGACAGCACCGTGATCACAATGTCTACGGCGACCATGGCACAGGCCGCACCGTCCTGACCGACGGCGCAGTCGATGGCGTCGCGAACACCGATCACATCCAGGAGATCGATGTTTCCAGAGATGCCTGTGAGGCCCAGTTCCCCCGCGCCTGCACAGAACTTGCCGTTCTCCTCAGGGTGGTGGCATTTTTCCTGCGCCCAGAGCCTGAGACGTTCGCTCTCAGTCTTGGCGAAGGGAAAGCGGGCCGCCAGTTCCTGGGCGGTGGGGACTCGCATTCCCTCGATCCGGGTGGTTCCCTTTCCGTCCTTCGTGATCTTGACGGTGGCACTGGTCTTCGGCCTCTGCGGCGTAGAGGTGTTGGGGTTGTAGATGACGCGGTCCCCACCTGGGCTGTAGCAGCCCTCCGTGGTGCAGCCAGCACCGTGATCGGGTCCCCATGCAGAGTTGTCCTCGTTCGCGCTGCAGCCGTCGCAGAACAGTCCGCTCGGGTCGCTGAAGGTGGTCGGGTTGCCGTTGGCGTAGGCGTACCCGTTCATCTGGAGCGGGTCGGTGAGGTTGATCACCGGGTCCGCGGAGATGAACCGGCCTGTTGTCGGGTCGTATTCGCGTGCGCCGATGTGGGTGAGGCCGGTCAGCTGGTCGTCGACGCCGGTGCCGAGGAATGTCTGGCGGCCGGGCCAGCTGGTGGGTTTGGTGCCGCGGGGATTGCCGTAGGGGTCGAACTTGCGGCGGGTGACCGGTAGGCCGTCGGCCAGGTCGATGGCCGTGGTGGCGGTGTTGTGGTGGTCGGCGAGGAGAACGGTCAGCTTGTGGCCGGTGGTCTTGCCGCCGGTGGAGCGGACCGTTGTCGGGGCGCCGGGGTGGGTGTAGTAGCGCTCGGCGGACAGCGGGGTTCCGGCGGTGTTGACCTTGATCTGGGCGTCGCCGAGGTAGAGGGTGCGGGCGGTGCCGTCCTGTTCGATGAGGCGATTGCCGCCGGCGTCGTAGATGTACGTGACGTCCGCGGTGCCGTCGTTCTGCGTGTCGGCGGACGTGAGCTGGTTGCGACGGTCCCAGGTGAACTTCTTGGTCTGTCCCCCGCCGGTGACGCGTTGGGTGGTGTTGCCGGTCGGGTCATAGGCGAAGCTGTCCCGCAGCTGGAAGGTCGAGCCGCCCACGACCTCGCGGGTTTGGATGTCGGCCAGTGTGTGTGGCTGGACCTTCACCGGCGGTGCGGTCCCGTTGCCCGTGACCTCTCTGCCGTAGGTGTACTTGTACTCCTGGGGTGCTTTGGTCCCCATCGGGTCGTGAACCGTGAGTCCGGCGCGGTTGCCGATCGCGTCGAACGCGTACTCGTGCCAGTAGCCGGAGCCGTCCGTGCCCGGTGCGACGTCAGCGGCGGAGGGGCCGGCGCAGGCGGACGTCTTGCCTGTCCATGCCTTCACGAGCTGGCCCAAGGCGTCGTAGTCGAAGCATTGGTTCTCGGTGATGCCGTCGGCGGTGTCGCTGATCGACGTGACCTGGCCGGAGGGGTCGTAGGCGTACGTCGTCGCGGTGACGGAGGCACTGCCGGGGAGCTCGCGCAGGGCGGAGGTCTTCGTCAGCCGACCGGTGTTCGCGTCGTATTCGCCGGTCGACCATACACGGCGCGGTGCCTCGCCGGAGGCGGTGCGCAGTACCTCGCCGTACGGGCTGTAGACCGTGCCGGCGGTGTACCAGGCGAGGCCGGAGGTGGTGATGGGGGCGCCGTCGCCGTTGTAGCGGGTGATGACCTTTTCTTCGCCCAGGCCGCCGGGCGTCGCGGGAAGCGTGGTGCTCTGGAGCTTTCCGGTGGGTGTGTAGGTGTAGCGGTACTCGTAAGTGCCGGCGAGCCCGGTGGTGATGTCCTTGCCGCTGGGGATGGTGAGCCTGGTGCCGGTTGGGCGGTACTCGGTGTCGTAGCCGGTGACCTCGGTACGGTATTCGGCTCCGTCGTTGTAGCGGATGGCGGCAACCGGCCGGCCGACGGCGCCTGCGACGGAGTCGTACGTCCACTTCGCGACAAGGGGGCCGGTGAGGCTGTCGTCACGGAGCTCGGTCTGCCGGCCGAGCACGTCGTAACTGGTGTACTGGCGCTGCCCGCGGCTGTTCTCGGACCAGACCTGCTGGTCGAGAGCGTTGTAGCCCAGCTGGGACAGGCCCATGTCGGGGTCGGACGAGGCGGTCAGCCGGCCGCGCGCGTCGTAGGTGTACGTCCAGAGGTTGCTCTGGTGGTCGCGGACTTTGTTGAGGTTGCCGCGGGCGTCGTACTCGTACGTGGTGTCGTTCCAGGCGGTCAGGTCGCTGGACGCGGCGTGCTGGATCTTGGAGGTGCGGCCGAGTTCGTCGGTATGTGTCCTGACAGACCGGCTGCCTTCCAGGGGGGCGAGGGTTTCCGGGTGCAGGACCGAGCGGGCCAGCGTCCAGTCGCCGCCGTACTCGGTTGTCGCCGTGTACTGCTTGCTCCCCTTGTGGAGGGTCGTGACCTTGACCGCCCGGCCAGCGCCGTCGTATGCCATCTCGGTTGAGTTGGGTATCTGGGTGACCGATGTGGGGACGACGATCTGCTCGGCAGGCTCGCCGTCCATCAGGTAGCCGTTGGCGGTCGAGCGCACCGCGCCCAGGGTGTTGTACTTCGTGTCGGTGACGATCCGGCCGCCGCCCATGGCCTCTGTCTGCGTCTGAACCGGGCGCAGCAGACCGTCGTAGATGACGACCGCGTCTGCGTATGTTCCGTTGTCGCGCAGCGTCCGGGTGGTGACCGCCGTGGCCTTGCTGACGTCCGTCTGGTATCGGAATTCGACGACCGCGGCGTCCGTGCCCTGCTGGCGTGACGGCGTCCAGACGGCGGTGGTGCGGCCGAGGTTGTCGTAGCTGGTGGTGACTTTGCGTCCGTTGGGATCGGTCGCGGACAGGGGTGTGCCCCGGCCCGGGTCGACCTCTGTCTTGGCGATGTGGCCCTTGGCGTTGGTGACCGTCGTCGTGAAGGCCGGGCCGGTTGCTGGTGTGTAGGCGGTCAGCGTCACGTTGCCGTCGGCGTCGGTGACCTTGGTCGGGCGGCCCAGGGCGTCGTACTCGGTTCGTGTGGTGGGGATCCACCCGTCACCGTCGCCGTCGATGGTGTCGACCTGCGCGACCAGTCCTGTGACCGGCGCGGTTCCAAAGGCGCCCATGGTGTCGTATGCAGTCCGCGTGTCCGAGACAAGAAGGTCGGTGTTCGTGGCCGCGGCCGCTCGAGCGGCGGCGGAACAGCCGCCGACGGTGGTGCGCACCCGGGCAGGAAGGCCGATGAGGTGGGCTGCGGTGTTGTGCACGTACGACGTTGCGGCGCACGTCTCGTGTGCGTAGGCCGAGGGGGTGCGGGTGGTGCCGTCGATCGCGGTGGTGAACGTGGCGCTGTGGACCGTCTCCGGCAGACCATACGTCTCGTCGTACGTCGTGGTGGTCCGTACGGAACGCTCACTGGTGGGGCTGAGTACCTGGGTGGTGTCCGTGCGGGCCGTGCCGGTCCGGTACGCCTCCAGCGCGGGCAGTCCGGTTCTGGCACGGGTGGCGGTCTTCTGGCTCCATGGCACGGTCACCTGTCGGGTGAGAATGCTTCCGCCGACACCGGTGTAGGTGACCTGCTCCGCCATCATGCCCTGGTACGGCTCCAGGTCGGGTCCGAGCTCAGCGCCAGTGGAGTCCTTGACCGTGCCGCCCATGCCCCGGAAGTACGACGTGCGGGTCTGGGTCTGCGGACTCCACACGGCTGTGTTGTCGGCGGTCTTCGCCTCGCCCTTGGTGACCTTCACCCACGCATAGCCGCGCCACTGGTTGTAGGTCCGCAGCTCCGGCTTCGAGAACTCATCGGTGTCCTTCGCCCACGCCGCGTGGTCCTCGTCGTACTCGTACGTCGTGACGACGTCCGGCTGATCGGCGACGCGGTCCTTCTCCGTCACGCTCGTGACGACGTACTTGTTGAACCACTCGATCGGCGGCTTCTCGAGGTCCGGGTCGGGTGACCAGTGGACCGGGAAGCAGCGCGTGTGGTTGTCCTCGGGCTTGAGGTCCTTGACGGCGTCGGCGGTGCACGGGGCGGAGTACTCGACGGCGATGTCGCCGCCGGTCTCGGTGCGGATGGTGGCGATGCGCAGGCGGTTGAAGCCAGGTGTCGGGTCGCTCGGACCGTTCGTCACGCGGTTGTCCATCCGGCCGCTGTTCGGCAGGAACCTGACCGGGGCGAGCGTCGTCAGGAGGTTTTCGCCACTGCCCGGGGCGCCGTGGCCCGTGTGCTCGATCGAGTCCAGCCACAGCGGAGGGTGCGTGTCCGTACGGGACGTGGGGAACGAGTGACCGAGGTTCCAGGTGTCCACCTCGGACAGCGCGGTGGAACCACGGGTCCGCTGGGCCCTGGTCGTGACCTTCTTCAGGAGATGGCGGGACCAGAACGTCGGCGACGAGACGTAGCAGTTCTTCACCGTCATCGTGCAGTTCAAGGTGGTCGGTGTGTCCCACCAGGGTTGCTTGTCCTCGTAGTTCTTGGACTCGAACTCCGTGTCGGAACAGGTGGTGACACCGCCCCTGATGCAGCGCTGATCCACCTGGAAGGTCACCGTTGCCGACGGCGCGCCCTTGATGTTGTCCTTCCGGAGACCGTAAAGGATCTCGACCGGGTGACCGCCGCGCACGTACTGGACCTTGTCGGCTTCCTTCTCCTGGAACTTCTGGTTCCTGGCGTAGCGGTTCAGCTCCTGGCGCCAGGTGATGACCATGGCGTTGCCGTGCACGTCCTCGACGTAGTCGAGGTTCCAGCGCCAGGCCTGCCGGCATCCCGAATCGGCGTAGGCCGCCTGGTGGCACGGCTCGTCCGGATGGTTGCCGAAGACGGGGACGGTGAAGACCGAGTTGGTGGGAGCGTCACGGCCGACCTGGTGTCGACCGAACCAGTACTTGGTGCCGTCCGTGGCGGTGACGACCCAGTGCTCTCCATCACGCGCACCGTTCACGACATCCGGGCTGGTGACCAGCTCGACCTTGGAGCCGTCATCGTTGGACGGGATCCACGTGCCGGTGGCGTCGTCGCGTACCAGCTCGGTAGTCGATCCGCCGAGAGACATCACGACGTTGTGACCGGCCCAGCAGAGGTCCGACTTCTTCTTGTCCTTGGAACCTGTGTTGTTCGGGAGCCGGTCGTCCTTGTCCTTCCCCCGGTCGTCGGAGCAAGTGCGGTAGCGCCGCTCAATGAAGCCCGGGTTGTAGTCCCACCCGTCACCGATCCATGACGCCTGACCGTTGGAGACGGACGTCTTTCCGTCCACTGCCTGGGAGGAGTAAGTGAACGCGATCTTGGGAGCCGGCCCCGCCGGGGGCTCGGGGACCGCCAAGGGGTGGGTCCACGAGAAGCCCCCGCCGCTGCCGCCGGCCGTCCATGTGCCGGAGGGGGACAGCGGCGTCGCCTTGTACGAACCAGCCGAGCCGGCAGCTGAGTCGGTGGCCGCCAGCACGACCGGACCGCCGCCGGACTGGGTGGACAGGCCCTCCGGCTGGGCGGCCGCGGGGTCGACCGTCGCGGTGACCGTCTTCGCCTTCGGGTCGTTCTCGCTGGGCACCTCGGTGACGGTCGTGCATTCCTCCAGCTCGGGGGTGCTGAGGAAGCACTCGGGAAGCTGCACGAGCTCGAGCCGCGAAGCCCACTCCGTGCCGTAGAGGTCGTCGAACTTGCTGTAATCCAGCTCGACGTCGACGGGCGTCGAGCCGGTGGACGGCGGCGTCACGGTGACGATGGCGCCGTCCAGTTCTTTGGACTCGGTGTCGGTGCGCCCTTCCACGGTCACGTTCCATGTGCCCGTCGGCGCCTCCGGACTCGGATTCTCGGCTGTCGGCGACGCCTTGCCGATACTCACCGGGAGGTTGCCGGCCGGCACCAGGTCGTCGCCCGCTCCCGTCAGGTCCACCGGCGCCGCCGCCTCGGCCGGTGGTGTGAGAGCTGTCGGCTCGTACTCGTCCAGAGGATCGGCTGGGGCGCCCTTCCAGCTCTCCAGCGCCGCGGTCTTGGTCTCGTCGAGGGCGAGTGGGTCGGTGTCCTGGAGTGCGGGCAGCACGATGCCGCTGCGCGGGTCGCCGGGGGGCAGCGCCCAGGCTTCGGCGGGAAGCAGTGACACCGCCATGACGGCGGACAGCACGACGCCGATGGTGCGTGCCGAACGGCGTCGCCGCGCACGGGCGCGCTGACGCAAAGGACTCGTCGATGCCGACGACGGCATTGGACCCCCCACACCGCTGCCGCGGTACCGACACGCGACAGGGAATTGACAAATAGCCCCGAGATTCTGCGCATCGAGGGCACAGGAAATCCATAATCCCCATTCGGTCGTGACGTCAATCACAGAACGAATGGGAAGTCACGCGACTGAAGGGGAAGAGTATTTGAAACCCCCATGCACTGCCTGATCATCTTACGGATGATCAGAAAGTCGACACAGGACGGTAAATCGCCACTCATCCTCCCAAGAATAGCCCCATATGCCCATGTTCATCCCGGCCGGAACTTCTCATGGCGGATCTGGCGGCCGCCCCGACCTTCGCCTGGTCACCTTCTTTGACGTGCCTGGAGGCCGAACCGTTCAATCCGCCGTCGGTTACGGGCAGCGTGACGAAGTCGTGAAGATGAGCCATGCTCTGCTGGCACAAATCTGTGCGCGGCAGGGTCGATCGACGTTCGTCTCGCGCACGACCGACTCCGGTCACGGGTAATTCCAAGGGCAGCTCGGCATCCAGGCGCCCGAGGGGGGAGAGGAACCACCATGGACGCCGCCAAGGGTGCGGAAGAAACGACGTCTCCCAGTGGGACGACGGCGAGGAAAGGCCGAAGAAGACGGGCAACTGCCTTTCTGGCAGCCCTCATTGCGGCGGCCATCGCAATTCCGGTGGGCATCCACGTACTCTCCGGACACGACCGATCCGGTGACAGCACCGCTGGAAAGGGCCCGCTGGACGTGGCCGGTGCGCTGCGTCAGGCGAAGCAGACCGGCAAGAAGGTCGAGGTCGTCGCCGACCGCACTGCCACGACGACCACGTGGGCGCTTCCGGACGGGCTGCTGCGCAGCCGCACGCACAGCGACACGATCCGTGCCAAGGTCGGCGGCGAGTGGAAGAAGATCGACACGACCCTGCAGCGGGTGAAGGGCGGATACGCACCCAAGGCCGTCAACAGCCCCCTCCTGTTCAGCGCCGGCAGCGATGCGGCTGGAACCAAGAGTGAGGGCCGTGGAGATGGGCGTGCCGATCGGACGTACACGCGTACGGCGCTGACGGCTGACGCACCCGGTCAGTGGACGGAGCTGGTGCGACTGACCGTCGACGGTCACGACGTGGTCGTGAGCTGGCCGGGGCCACTGCCCGAACCGGTCGTCGACGGCTCCCGGGCGCTGTACGAGAACGTTCGGCCCGGCATCGACCTGCTGATGTCCGCGCGCGACGGCGGCTACTCCCACGTACTGGTCGTCCACACCAAGCAGGCCGCGGCAGATCCTTTGCTGAAGGAACTCAGCTACCGGTTGTCCTCCCCCGACCTGACGTTCCAGCGGAATGAGAAGACCCAGGCCGTCACGGCGCGCAACGTCAACGGTGAGGAGATGGCATCGACACCCACGCCCTACGCGTGGGACTCCGCCGGACCGGTGAAGACGACCATCGGCGAGGAGCCCCCGGCGTCGGCACCTGCTCCGACCACGACTCACCCGACCCTTGCCCTCCCGGGCCTGGCCGGTCCGCAACCGGGTACCCACGACGGGATCATGCCCACCACACTTGGCGCGGACGACGTCCTCGCAATCCAGGTCGACCAGCGGCTTCTGAACGACGCAGACACCGTCTACCCGGTGTTCATCGACCCGCCGTTCATCGGCCGCAAGAAGAACTGGACGCTCCTCTACAAGCCGTACCCAAACTCCAGTTTCTACAACGGCCAGAACTTCTTCGACGGTACCGAAGAGGCCCGCGTCGGCTTCGAGTCGGACACCGGCGGCCTGTCCCGCTCGGTGTTCACGTTCTACTTCGACACCCGTGCCCACGGCGCAACCATCCAGTCCGCGTACTTCCGCGCTCTCCAGACCTACTCCTGGGGCTGCGAGACACGGCGCTTCGACCTCTACCGCACCGACTCCGTGTCCACCTCCGACACCTGGAACAACCAGCCGGGCTGGCACGAGCAGGCCAACCACGCCAGCAACGGGCACGGCTACAAAGCCGTCACCTGCCCCGACTCCTGGACCAAGATGGGCATCACACCCCAGGCACAGCAGGCGGCCACCAGCGGCTGGGAAACCCTGAGCTTCGGCCTGCGGGCCACCAACGAGGGCGACCCGGCTTCCTGGAAGAAGTTCATGGCGAACGGTGAGAACTCCCCCTCCATCGAGGTCACCTACAACCGGCCGCCGCTGGAACCGGAGCGTTCGTCGATGTACATGAGCCCCGGCGGCCCCTGCGAGACGATGTACCCGCCGTCGGTGGGCAAGAGCGACATCGTCTTCCACGCGGCAGGCGCCGACCACGACGGCGACCTGAAGCACGTACTGCTGCGCATCTGGCCGAACGACGCTCCCGGAAGCCTCGTCCGGGACGCACTCCTCACACCGAACAGCAGCGGCGCGGTGACGACGACCGTGGCGTGGGGGGAGCTCACCGACGGCAAGACCTACTCGTGGAGCGCCCAGTCCATCGACACGGCAGGAGCGAAATCGGCCTGGGGTCCGGCAGGGGTGAGTCTGTACTGCCAGTTCAGGGTGGACCACACAGCCCCGCCGCCTCCGGCGGTCCGGTCCACCGAGTACCCCGAAGCCCTCAGTGACAGCGACAAGTGGTCGACCGTCCCGTTCGGTACCGCTTCCTTGTTCACGCTCTCGCCGAACCTGCCACTGGACAAGGCCAAGGACCTGAACCGGTACGAGTACGGTTGGACCTCCGCCTTCGCCGAGAACACGCTCCCCAATCCGGAACGCGACTACCGCTCGATCATCTCCCTCAAGCCGCCGTACGCCGGGCCCTGCGTCCTCTACGTGCGGTCCGTCGACAACGCCGGCAACGTCTCCGGAGCACGGATCTACAGGTTCAACGTCAAACCGGGCCCGGTCCTGGACTCCCCCGGGGACGTCACGGGCGACAAGGCCCCCGACGTCTACACCGTCGACAGTGCCGGCACGCTGGAACTGCACGTGAGGCCCGCAGGCAGCGAGAAGTTCCATTCGCAGCCGATGCCCGCGGCCTACACCACGGAAGGGGACGGAAGCGTCAAGAGCCTCCCGTCCGACTACTGGAAGGGCGCCCTGATCACCCACAACGGTGATCTGCTTCCCGGCGACGGCATCCAGGACCTGGTCGCGCGCATGTCCGACGGCAAGCTGTACGTCTACCCCGGCGACGGATACGGCAGCTTCGACGTGGCCGCCCGTCTCAACGTGCTGCTCCCGCCCGGAGCCCCCGCACCCAGCACGTTCCGGCAGATCGTCGCGGTCGGGGACGTCACCGGGGACGGCCGGACCGACATGTTCGCCACCACCACCGACGGACTGTGGGCCTTCACGGGCTACACCGGCGTCAGCTTCGAGTCCGCCCAGCAGCTCACCGGCGAGGACTGGTCCCAGCGAGACCTCGTACAGATCGCGAACATCGCGGGCGACACAGCCGTCGACCTCGTGTACCGGGACGCCTCGGCCGGCGCGCTCCGCATGCGCCAGGGCAAGCTGAAGACAGGTGGCGGTACGGACCTCAGCTCCCTGGCCACCAAGGCCGCCTCCGCCGGACAGCTCGACACCTACGGCAGTTCCGGATGGAGCCGGACCTCGCTCCCGGTCGTGACGGGTACGCCCGACGCGAGCGGTGACGGGATCCCCGACATCTGGGTCCTCACCAGCAGCGGCGACGCCCGCGTCTATCCCGGCCGGGCCGCAGGACTCGCCACCATGTTCCCCGTGACCGGCAGCGTCGACGACCCGACCTGGGCAGGACACCAGGCCATCGGATGATGCCCACGTGGTGGGGCCGGCTGACGGACCGGTCCCACCGCGGCCTCAGCGTCGGCCAGGACCCGCGAGCCTCCGCAGCCCCGTCGCGATGGCAGGGGCGTGCCACAGCACACCGTTGACGGTGACCAGGGTGGGCAGCCTGCCGGGGCCGGGCCCGGGTGGCGGCATGCGATGCGTACGCCTTTCTGGGAGGCCGTCGTCGTAGGCGACTCGGGGCCGAAGTCGTAGGCCGGAAGGACCATGCCACTACCGCACGTGGCCCGACGCCACGCGTGCGTACTCGCGCGTACGGTCGACGGCATGACCGCTACAGACCACCCCGAGCCGCCGGCAGTCGATCTCTCCGCCTACTTCGCCCGCATCGGGTACACGGGGTCGGCCCGGGCCGATCTGGAGACCCTCGGGGCCGTGCAACGCGCGCACCTCTACGGCATTCCTTTCGAGAACCTGGACCCGGTCCGCGGTATCGCGCCTTCTCTCGCCGTGCCCGACGTCGAGGCGAAGCTCGTCCGGGGCGGGCGGGGCGGGTACTGCTTCGAGCACAACACGCTCATGGCGGCCGTCCTGGAGCAGCTCGGCTTCGGGGTGACCCGGCTCGCCGCGCGGGTACGGCTGCGCGCGGCGCCCGGCGCGGTGCGGCCCCGCTCGCACATGCTGCTGCTCGTCGAGGTGCCGGGCGAGCCCGGCCCGTACGTCGTGGACGTGGGCTTCGGCGCGGTCGGCGCGCTGAACCACCCGGTGCCGCTGGTCGCGGACACGGAGTTCCGGGAGGCCGGGCGCCGGCACCGGTTCGTGCACGAACCGCACCACGGCCCGCTGGAGTTGTGGGTGCTCCAGGCCCACGAGGATGGGGAGGACGGCGGCGTCTGGGCCGATCAGTACGCGTTCTCCCTGGAGCCGTTCGAGACGCCGGACTTCGAGATCGTCAACTGGTACCTGGCGACGAACCCGCGGTCGCCGTTCCGGCAGTACG
This sequence comes from Streptomyces sp. NPDC030222, assembly GCF_055573115.1. Classification (NCBI taxonomy): domain Bacteria; kingdom Bacillati; phylum Actinomycetota; class Actinomycetes; order Kitasatosporales; family Streptomycetaceae; genus Streptomyces; species Streptomyces sp. NPDC030222. The sequence goes on along the minus strand of NZ_JBVICA010000019.1, from coordinate 38,821 downwards.
TGTACGTGCAGCGGGCCACCGCGGAGGTGCATCTCCTGCTGATGAACCGGTCCCTGGTCGAGACCTGCGCGGACGGGGGCCGCTCGGTGCACGAACTGGAAGAGCACGCAGAGGTGTTGAAGGTCCTGGAACACGATTTCGGGATCGAACTGCCTGACGGGTTCACGGTGCCGGCCAAGGCCTGACGGACGTCGCGGGCCCGACCATCGTGGCGGCCGGGCCGGGGATGTGGCGGAGGCCGGGACCTGAGCCTCGGGTCCGGCCTCCGTACCGCTTACGGCTTGGGCAGTGTGCAGCCCGCCCGGTTCAGGTCGATCTGGTTGCCGGCCCCGATGCACGGGACGAGCGTGTAGGTCTGCTGGGCGTAGTTGATCCCCTGCCGTACGGTCACGTTGCCGTTCTCGTCGACCTCGCAGGGGTTGTTGTCGGTGCAGCGGCCCCCGTCCTCGTTGCCGGTGTTGTTGACGGCGACGACCTTCCCGGTGGTGTTGTCGATGACGGGCGAACCGGACGTGCCTCCGATGGTGTTGCAGCTGGAGGTGTAGCGGACCGAGTCATTCCAGGTCCACGCGCCTTCCTTGAGGCGGTAGGCGAAGCCGTCGACGTTGCAGCTGTAGATCCGCTTCCAGTAGCCGGAGACCACCTTGATGGCCGTGCCCTGCACGGGGTGCGCGGCGTCGAGTTCCAGCGGCTTGATGCCGTACCGGCTCTGGATCTGCGCGTAGGTGCTGGTGAGCTGGTAGAGCGAGACGTCGGTGTCGGTCATCGTGGCGTACGCGATCCTGCTCGCTCGCAGCGTCGCGACCCTGGTTCCCGAGGAGTTGAGGAGCCCGAAGCTCCGGTTCGAGCGCTGGTTGAGCACGACCTCACCGGGGCCGGGGAAGCCGGTCTCGATGCAGTGGCCGTTGGACAGGACGAGTGCGGGATCGTCCGGCTGTGATCCGGGCGCCTTGACCACGGAGCCTGAGCAGTTGCTGAGTGCCACGGTTCCGGCGAAGTCGACCGCCTTGGCGCTCACCTGCGGGGCGGCAGCGGCGGTGGTGTCCGTCGGGTTTCCGGCGGCGACGGCGGGTGCGGCGCCCGCTCCGAGGAGCGTGAGCGCGAGCAGTGCGCCGGCGAGAGGCTTGTTCATGTGGGGGTCCCCTCTTGCGACGTGAGTGGCCGGAGTGACCACTCCGGCTTGTCATGCGCATTGTTGGGGGACGTGCTCATGCCATCAAGGGTTGGTTTTCGGTCACCGTCGGCGCGGTTCTGCGCGGCGTTGGCCGCGGTCTCGACACGCCGCGCCCGGCGGCGTCGCCGCGGTCGCCGCCCGAGGCTCGGGGTTCCGCCGGAAACGCACCGCCCGCGAATCGTTCGGCGGCACGAGGTCCGCGGGCCCGATCCGGACCTGAACCCCCCGCCAGGTCAACCCGGTTCGTCGCGGCGCGGCATCGGGCTGAGTCACGACCGTCACCGCATTGCTGGAAGCCGCCGCCGTGCCGGGCGATGCGATGTGACGTCCGCTCCGCCCCTGGCCGGGTGGGACGCCGACGCGGTCCGCTGCTGCATCCGGGACCTCGCCACCGAGTAACGGGGCGGCGAGGCTCCAGGAGGCAGGCCGTCTTTGGCGGCCGGTCCTTGGCCAGTGCCCGCTTCACCGTGCTCTTCGAGATCTCCAGGTGCCTCGCGATCGACCCGGACAGGCATCTGCTCAGCTCGGTGCATCCTGGGGTGCTCAGCCCCTGTTGAGTGTCACCAGCCGGTGAGGTCCACCAGGCGGGAGCAGTGCGGGTCGGTGTTGTCCAGGACTGTGCGCTCTTCCTCAGTGATCAGGGGCCGTAGGGCGGCAAGCAGGGCGGTGATGGCGCCGGACGGCCGTACGTCTGCAGCGACCACGTCGAGGGCTCCTTCCTGGTCCAGGTACAGGCGCAGCCGGTCGGCGTTGTGAAGGAGGAAACCGCGGAGGCGGAGCGCGGGCCGGTCTTCGGTCCAGGGGTAGGTGAGGGTGCGGAGGATGGTGAAAACGTTGTCGTCCGGGCTCGGGGCAGCGGGGTCGATCTGTGTGGGGTCGACACGGACGAGGGTCATGCCCATCACGGTGCCGATGCGGTCGCTGGGGTAGATGTGGGTTCCGGTGTGGAGGGCTCGCAGGATACCGAGAACGTCGTGAGCGCCCAGCAGCTCGTCAGGATCGTCGGGGGAACGGAGGGGGATCTCCCATGCGGTCAGCTCCTCTGGTGCGCGAGCGTCCTGGTTGCCGGTGACGATGCGAACCGCCTCGGCAGGGAACGGTGCGGGAAGAACCCCTCGGATGAACTGGGCCTCGGGCAGGGGTGCGTGGATGTGGTGAAGCAGCAGGCGGACAATGTCCGCCTGCTGCTCTGCGATGTCCTCATACAGGGAAGTCACTCGTCGACAATGTCACTCGTTGAGCCAGTTCGGGCACCTGTTCATGCCCTTGCAGTAGGCGGTGATGACACCGATGGTCTGACCACGGCCGGCATCGTAGCGTCCGTCTGCGGTTTTGCGTGCGTGCTGAACGGCGACGACGACCTGCACTCGGGCGCTTCCCTTCCAGGCATAGGCCCAGTACTCAAGGTGAGCTCCCCGAATCACGTCGGGCTTGCCGTTGATCGCGGCGTTCACGATTCTGCACTTCTTGATGTTGTGGCGCCCGGAGAAGTGCCTCCAGCCCAGTTCGCTGTTGCCCAGCCGGGTGGGAACCACCCTGCCATCCCAGTCCGTCTGCGTGCACTTGAGGGTCTTCCAGTCGGCAGCGTGTACGGGTGTGGCGAGGCTACCGGCAAGAAGAGCCGTGGCCGCTATGGTCGTTGCCACCCCCGTTGCGATCGCCTTCATGACGAGACCATGCCATGCATGCTGACTATGCGTTGCCAGAATTTCACTTCAAGTGATTTCATTCGGTCACTAGTTTGATCACGCCCGCCCGGCCAGAAGAGTCGCCGACGGGGAGCCGTGCTCCACGCTGCAGGAAAGTACAGGTTGTCGCCCGCATCCCCGGCACACGCGGGGAGCACGCGGCTTTCCGACGACATGGGAGTGGGGGGAAGGGGGGGGGGGGGGGGGGGGGGAGGAGCAACCGTGATGGGCTCCAGTCAAACGCGATACCAGCCCTCGCAACCACCCCCCCTTCCCTGTCCCCCCCTCCTGGAGGTGGCCTCACA
>NZ_JBVICA010000019.1:0-35644 GCF_055573115.1 Streptomyces sp. NPDC030222 | reverse complement strand
CCAACCCGTCAGCCCTCCCCCCCCCCCCCCCCCCCTCCCCCCCCCCCCCCCCCCCCCCCCCCCCCCCCCCCCCCCGAGTCCGGTCGGCTCGTCTCACGCCATCAGGGCGCCCTTCTCGGCCACCACCGGCGTGGTCCTGGCCGCCTGGTCGCGGAGTGCCATCACGCACACCACGCCGACGCCCGCGCCGAGGACGAAGCCGAACCCCGGTGTGTGGCCGTCCGGCTGGGTCACGTACGCCAGGCCCGCGCTCACCACCATCAGCGCGCGGCCGACCCTGCCGTCCCACGCGGTCGACGCGGACACCGCGGCCAGGCCCCACAGCAGGTACCAGGGCTGCACCATCGGCGACAGCGCGACGAGAGCGACCAGCGCCAGCCCGAGCCCCTGGACGGGGTGGAGGGGCGGCCGGCCGCGCCACGGGCGCAGCGTGCGGAACGCCAGGAACCCGATCACCGCCAGCGCGGCGACCAGACCGAGGGTCTGCACGGCCTGCTTGACCTGGAGCGGGTCCGAGCCGGCCAGCATGCGTGCCACCTCACCCGCCGCGAGACCGAGGTCGCTCGACGCCGACAGCGACGTGTGTATGGTGCCCGCCACGCTCTGCGTCTTCGTCCAGCCGAAGCCGGTCCCGCTCACCAGCGTGGCACCGGCCACGACCGCCGCGGCGACCAGCCCCGGGACGACGAGTCCCTTCGCCGCCCGCCGCCACGGCGAGCCCGTTCCCGCGCCCTGCCGTATGACGATCACGCCGATGAACAGCAGTGCCAGCGCCGCCGGGGACTTGATCATCATGGCGAGGCCGACGAGCCCGCTGCCGAGCAGCCAGCGTCCGCGCAGCGCCAGTGCGACTCCCGACAGCATCAGGCCGATCATCAGGCCGTCGTTGTGCATACCGCCCACGACATGGATCAGCGTCAGCGGGTTGAGCACGCCGAGCCACAGCGCACCGGTCTCGCTCGCCCCGCACTCGCGGGCCAGCTCCCGCAGCGCCCACGCGATCAGGCCGAGCCCCACCAGGGCCATCAGCCGCATCGCGAGGACCGCGGGCACCAGCTCACCGCCGGTCGCCCAGACCAGCCCCTTCGCCAGCATCAGGAAGAACGGCCCGTACGGCGCGGGAGTGTCACGCCACTGTTTGCCGACGCTCTCCACCGCGTCCCCGCCGATCGGCGCGTCACCGCCGAGGAGGGACGGCCCGGCGCCGTACACGTCGAGCCCTTCGAGGACCATCGCGCCCTGCGCTATGTAGCTGTACACATCGGCGCTGTAGAGCGGAGGCGCCAGCACCATCGGAGCCGCCCACCAGCCGAGCGTCACCAGTGTGTCGCGCACACCGACGGCCCCGGCGGCCGTGTGCTCCTTGAGCAGCCTCCCCCATCTCCACCACGCCACCACGAGCAGCGTCAGTCCGGCGTAGGCGAGGACGGCGGCGGCCACCGTGGTCAGGAGGTCCCTGTGGACCCAGACGCCCAGCCCTCCACGAGCAGGCAGCGTCCCCGCTGCCAGTCCTCCCACGGCGATGGCCGCCGATCCGGTCGCACCGAGTCGGCGTATTGCGGCAGCAGTCAGCACGTCAGCACCCACATGAGCAGTCAGTTCACCCCACCGGTCGCACGGATTGCCGACCCTACAGGGCACGCCCGATCCGGAGTCCACCCGCAACCGCTGAAAACGACCTGAAAAGATCTCCATCGCCGCAATCAACCGTTGTTCACGTTTCGCGCTTTTCATGGATTCCCGGCCAACGCGAAACGACAGTCGGGAGAATCCCCCCTTCGCCCTTGGGGGTCACCCCACCGTGTCCGTCACCAGTTCGAACCACACCGTCTTCCCGATACCGCATTCGCGCGGGTACGCGCCCCAGTCGTCGGCGAGCGCCGCCACCAGCGCCAGCCCGCGCCCCGACTCGTCCTCGGACGACGCCACCCGCCGACGCGGTGCGGGAAGGACGTCGTTCGCGTCCGACACCTCCACGCGCAGCACCTCCCGCCGGAGCTCGCACCGCGTCCACACCTCCCGGCCGGGCGGCACCCGGGCGTGCACGCACGCGTTCGTGACGAGCTCGCTCAGCAGCAGTACGGCCGTGCTCGACACCTCGTCGGGCACCTTCCACTCCCGCGCCTGGTCGGCCAGTAGTCCACGGGCCCGGCGGACGCTCAGAGGATTGCGTGGAAAGCGCCACTCGATGTGCTGGTTCATGGCGCATACGGTGCTGGCGCGGGCCTAACGTGGGGCAGTAACAACAAGGGTACGAACGGTTGTTGTACCCGGCCTGTACCCGGGGAGGGTGGCCCGTGACGGACACATGGCGTTACTGCGGCAACCAGATCAAGCTCTGGCGCGCGCAAGCCGGAGTCAGCCGAGAGGAACTCGCCCGCGAGGCGGGGTACGGGTACGAAACCGTCAAATCCATGGAACAAGGGCGAAGGCGGCCCACCGTGCGGCTGCTCCAGATCGCGGACGGGATGTGCGGGGCGGGCGGGAAGTTACTGGCGGCGCAGGAGTTCCTGAAGCCTGAGCCGTTCCCTGCGAGGGCGCAGGAGTTCATGGCGATCGAGGCTGAGGCGATCGCGGTGCACTCGTACGAGCCGCTCCTCGTGCCGGGCCTCTTACAGACAGAGGAGTACGCCCGCGCCCTGATCGGCGAGAGCTGCCCGCCACTGGACGACGAGACGGTGGAGGAACGGGTCGCCGCGCGGCTGCGTCGGCAGGAAGCGCTGATTCGGAAGACCAGAACGGTGTACGGGTTCGTGGTGTACGAGGCGGCGTTGCGGGCGGGCGTGGGCGGCCCCGAGGTCATGAGGCGGCAGCTGCAGCATTTACTGAAGCTGGGCGGACTGCGAAACGTATCGATCCAAGTGCTACCCGTGGGGCGTTGCAGCGGTCTTGCACTGATGGGTCCGCTGGTCCTGCTGGAGACCATCGACCACGAGCACTACGCCTTCGCCGAGGGGCAGAAGACAAGTGCCCTCTATGCAGACGTCGGCAAGATCAGCGAGCTCACTCAGACGCATGGAATGATCCGGACACAGGCGCTCAGCGTTCCGGAATCCACCGAGCGCATTACGCAGATGGCGGAGGAGCTATGAGTCGGCAGCTCTTGTGGTTCAAGTCCAGCTACAGCGATAGTGACGGCAGCAACTGCATCGAAGTAGCCCTCGACTGGCACAAATCCACCTACAGCGATGACCAAGGCGCCGACTGCGTCGAAGTAGCCCTCGACTGGCACAAGTCCACCCACAGCGACAGCCAGGGCAGTGACTGCATCGAGGTCGCCACCTCCCCCCACACCGTCCACGTCCGCGATTCCAAGCTCGGCGAGAGCAGCCCGGCCTTCTCCGTTCCCGCGGCCGCGTGGTCCGTGTTCGTGGCCGAGCTTCGGGCTTCGGGCTCCGAGCTCCCTCAATAAGGAAGGGGCCGAGCGGTCTGTGCAAGGGCTGCCGTGGTGCCTCGCCCGGCGGCTCGGCCGACCGGCTGTCTCCGGAGGAGGTGCGGCGCAGAGTGGCCGCGATGCGGGTGAAGCCGGGAAACGACGGCCGGGCGGCGGCGCCGACGCCGGTTCCCGGAGGGGCGCGGCGCGGTTTCGAAGAGCCGTGCCCGGCGACCTGAGGCCGCCGGGCACCCCTCCTCACATCCCCACGCGACGAGGCCCTCACATCCTCACGCGACGTGGCGCGGCGGACCGGGTCAGTAGGTGTAGCTCAGGCCCGACTTGTAAGGGGTCAGGTACCGCTGGCCGACCACGCCGTTGTACGTGTACCAGCCCCACTTCCTGCACTTCACCTGGTAGCTGAGGGTGTTGTACGCGCCGGATCCCACCCGGACGCGCGGGTAGATGACGTTGTCGCCCCAGTCGCCGCCGGCCGGACCGCTGGAGTAGGTGTCGACCGCCCAGTAGATGCCGACGACGGATCCGCCCGCCGGGCAGTTCCAGCTGCCGAAGTTGACCCAGACGTTCCCCCCGGTCCAGGCGCTGGCCGGTGCGGCGCTGAGGCCGACGAGGCCCAGTGCCACCACGGCACCCGTGGCCAGGGCACGGGTCTTCCTGAGAATCGAACCGAACATGAGACCTCCCCTGCGCCGGCTGTGCACCGTGCGCGTGCCAGACCCGGCAGGGCAAGTCTCCACCGCCTATGGGTGGATAATCCGGGTTTCACAGAAAAGTGCGGATTCGAATATCCGGGCCGTATTCACACAGTCGTTCCCAGCGGGGTCAGTTCACCCCGCGGGGGCGGAACTGGATGCTGATCCGCGGACCGACCGGACGCGCGGTCTTGGGGATCGCGTGTTCCCAGGTGCGCTGGCAGCTTCCGCCCATGACGACGAGGTCGCCGTGGCCGAGCGGATGGCGCACGGTCGGTGCCGCGCGGCGGCGTGACCGGAGGACCAGGTCGCGCGGGGCGCCGACGGAGAGGATGGCGACCATCGTGTCCTCGCGGGAGCCGCGGCCGATGGTGTCGCCGTGCCAGGCGACGCTGTCGTGGCCGTCGCGGTAGTAGCAGAGCCCGGCGGTGACGAAGGACTCGCCGAGTTCGGCGGCGTAGTGGGCGGTCAGTGCGGTGCGCGCCTCGGCGAGGACGGGGTGCGGGAGCGGGTCGCCGGAGCGGTAGTAGGCGAGGAGCCGGGGGACGTCGACCTCCCGCTCGTACATCTGACGCCGTTCGGCGCGCCAGGGGACGTGCGCGGCCAGGTCCTCGAAGAGGGCGTCGGCACCGTGGAGCCAGCCGGGCAGCAGATCGAGCCAGGCGCCGTCGCCGAGCACGGTCCGCCGGACGCCCGCCAGGGGACCGAGGCCGATGTCGTCGGCCTGGTCGAAGAGCGAGCCCTGAAGCGGTGCGGCCATGGATCCAGCGTAACCAGGAAACCGAACAAGTGAGCTATTCGACGGAGAGGGCCCGCGGTCCGGCAGCGGAAGGCCGCCACGGGTGACCGAAGTCACGCGAAGGGCGGAGGCTCCGGATTTGAAGCCGGGCACGCGGTGCCACCCCGCAAATCCGCACCCGGGCACGGCCGGGCGCATTCCGATCGAAGTGGACACCGTCCGGTGCGTCGCCGCCGTAAGGGGCGGGTGGCCGCAAACACCGCGCACGAACGGGGGTGTGCCCCGTAATCTGACCGGCATGCAGGTGATCCAGTCGACGAAGCTCGCCAATGTCTGTTACGAGATCCGGGGCCCGGTGCTCGAGGAGGCAATGAGGCTTGAAGCAGCAGGTCACCGCATCCTCAAGCTGAACACGGGAAACCCCGCGGCGTTCGGGTTCGAGTGCCCGCCGGAGATCCTGGAGGACATGCTCCGCAATCTGGCGGACGCGCACGGTTACGGCGACGCCAAGGGCCTGCTGTCCGCCCGCCGCGCCGTGATGCAGCACTACCAGACCAAGGGCATCGAGCTGGGCGTCGAGGACGTCTACCTCGGCAACGGTGCGTCCGAGCTGATCCAGATGTCGATGCAGGCCCTGCTCGACGACGGCGACGAGGTGCTGGTCCCGGCGCCGGACTACCCGCTGTGGACGGCGGCCGTGTCCCTGGCCGGCGGCACCGCCGTGCACTACCGCTGCGACGAGCAGTCCGACTGGATGCCGGACATCGCGGACATCGAGCGGAAGATCACCGACCGCACCAAGGCCATCGTCATCATCAACCCGAACAACCCCACGGGTGCGGTGTACGACGAGGAGATGCTGACGGCGCTGACCGACGTCGCCCGCCGGCACAACCTGGTGGTCTGTTCGGACGAGATCTACGACAAGATCCTCTACGACGGCGCGACGCACACCCCGACCGCCGTCATCGCGCCGGACCTGATGGTCCTGACCTTCAACGGTCTCTCCAAGAACTACCGCGTATCGGGCTACCGCAGCGGCTGGCTCGCGGTCTGCGGCCCGAAGCAGCACGCGGCCTCGTACATCGAGGGCCTGACGATCCTGGCGAACATGCGCCTGTGCGCGAACATGCCGTCCCAGTACGCGGTCGCCACCGCGCTCGGCGGCCGCCAGTCGATCGAGCAGCTCGTCCTGCCGGGCGGACGGCTCCTGGAGCAGCGCGACACCGCGTACGACCTGCTCACGCAGATCCCGGGCATCACCTGCGTGAAGCCCAAGGGTGCGCTGTACCTCTTCCCGAAGCTGGACCCCTCGGTCTACAAGATCAAGGACGACCGCCAGATGGTCCTGGACCTGCTCCGGGCCGAGAAGATCATGGTCGTCCACGGCACCGGCTTCAACTGGCCCGAGCCGGACCACTTCCGCATCGTGACGCTCCCCGCGGTGAAGGACCTCGCGCACGCGGTGACGAGGATCGGCGCGTTCCTGGACGGGTACGGGCAGCACTGACCGGGGTCGGCGGCCGCGTCGGCGCCGGTCATCGGCTCCTTGTGATCGTTAAACGATTCGACTCAACTTTAGACTGAATCCAATGTAGGATGGCCTCCTGTCAGCGAGCGGGAGGCCATTCCCATGTACGAACCGATCCGCACCAAGTCGGTACACACCATGGCGCGCGCCACCGAGCCTGCCCCTGCCGACTTCCCCCACCGGTCCCGTGAGGAAGAGCTGGACATCCAGCTCGCCGGACACCTCGCCGCGCTGCTGGCCGTCACCGACGAGCTGGCGCTCGGCGAAGCGGGCGACCGCATCGCCGCACAGGTCGCGCGGCTGCGCGGGGCGCCCCCGGCCCGGCACGCCGGACTGAGCCACGCCGACAGCTCCGCGCTGCACGACCGCGCGCTCGCCCTCGCGGGCCGCGCGCTGGTCGTCGCCGCGTCCCGCGCCGACACGACCGTCGCGATCCTCGCCGCCGAGCGGATGGACGCGCACACCGCCGCGCTGCGCGAGCGCGAGCCGGCCGGCGCCCACTGAACGGCCTCGGCCCGTGTGCCGGGGAGGCGCACGGGCCGGGTGCCATCTGGTCCACGGGCCGGCTCTGGAAGCCGTGCCGGTGGACTTGGCGCATACTCGCCTTCATCTGCGTGCGAGCTCCCACCGGGCAATCCGGTAGGGAGCTCGCCGCACCTGCGTCGGATGCCGCTTCAGTAGTCCTCGGAGGTGCTCCGAAACGGCAACGGACGGACGGTACCTACGACAGGTTGTGCCAGAAGTGGCTGCAGCCGCCCCGGCACTCCGTCTCCCTTCGCCTCGTGTCGGCTACGGCGAAAGTGGAGAGGAGAACGCGGAAGCCCTTGACCTGCTCGTAGGCGGGGAGCCCCACGATCGTTCCTCTGCGATCGAGGACCGGCTCCTTGACCACCAGAACCGCCGGGGTCGCCGTGGGCTTCACGCCGGAGCGCGCCACACCCTCGCGACCGTCCTCCGCCGTCGCATGGGCCTGCATACAGTGCTGGACCAGCTTCAGGAGTACGGCTCGCCGCTCGGTCTCATCCAGTGAGGAGAACCAGTCCACCGCGTCGTCCATGCCGCGCAGTCCCTGGGCCACCTCGTTGAGGATGCGATCTGTCGGATTCAATTGATCACTTCTTCCGGGGGAGGAACACGACGTACGGCAGCTTTCGATCCAACTCGGTGAAAGTCTTCCAGGCCTCCGGAGTGCTGCCCTGCCAGAAGTCACGTCCGCGGCCGCTTCCCTCACCGCTGCCCGTTCCCCTCGGCAAGGAATTCTTGATCTTGTTACGGCCCTTCGCCTTGCCGAACAGGATGTAGTCCCAGTCGGACGTGGGGTTGAGATTCCCGTTTCCTGCACGGCTTCCGACCACGATGATGGGCTCGCCGTATCGGTCGGCCGCGTTCTGGATGCGCTGCGCGTCCCGCGGACTGATGCCGGCTTCTTCCGGAGTCTTGCGACCCGGGCCGCACCATCCGTCGGAGTTGTGGACCAGCAGCGGCGTACCGCCCGCCAGCACATAGTAGGCGTGGATTCCCTTGACCGTGAGGTCGTGGGTCCGCTGGCGCTTCTCGAAGGTGCGAATGCCCGCGAGGGTGACCGTGTCACCGTCCGGCGTGCGCAGTTCCATGCCTGGGCGCAGCTGTCCCGCCTCGATCCACTTGCCCTCCGACTCCACCCAGAACGGGTGGGTCGTCGTGGAGACGAGCGCGGCCTGCTTCTTGCCCTCCGCCTGGATCGTCAGGTCGACGAACTGCTTGTCGTCCTCGGTGACGATCGTGCCGACGACCTCACGGGCGACGGTCTCACCGGTCTCGGGGTCGGTGGCGACGATTCTGTCGCCGAGTTCGACCTCCTCGATCGGTTTGGTGGAGCCGTCCGCGAGGAGGACGGGGGTCCCAGGCAGGAAGCTGTGCGGGACTTCGCAGGTGCCGCCCTTCTTCTTGACGGCGGCCTTGACCTTCTCGAGCTTCTCCTTGGCCTTCTGGACCTTGGAGGACTGGTCCCAGGCCTTCATCGCCCCGCTGACCAGGTCATCGAGATGACCCGCGATCTTCTTGCCGAGGTCCCAGGCCTTGTCCAGCCTCCAGCCGTACTTCTTGATCAGCTTGGCCGGCAGGCCGCCGATGAGCATGGTCGCGACGTTGAGGGCGGTCTCACCGCACGCCGACAGGTCGCCCGAGGAGAAGCAGTCGAGACCGGCGTCGATGCCGAGCTCCTCCATGGCGATGTCGGTGAGCGCCTGGGCCGCCTTCTTGACCTTCTGCTTCGTCTGGCTGTAGTTCGACTCGACCTGGCCCAGCTCCCGCTCGGCCCTGCTGACCGCATTGTTGGACCTGGAGAAGTACTTCTTCGCCATGTCGAACGCCCACTTGATGAAGAACCCGATCCACAGACCACTCGGGTCGGAGAGCGTGACCGGGCTGTTGTTCGCGTAGGCGTAGCCGTTGACCTGCTGCGGCTGCATGAAGTCGATCACCGGGTCGGGCGAGATGAACTTGCCGAGGCCCGGGTCGTACTGGCGGGCTCCGACGTTCGTCAGGCCCGTCTGGGCGTCGATGTCACCACCGACGAAGCCCTTCTCACTGGTCCAGCTACCGGTCGGCTTCGCGCGCTCGACGCCGTAGGGGTCGAGGCGGCGCTGCGAGACCGCGCCCGTGGTGGCGTTGACCGACAGCTCGTTGGTGCCGTGGTGGTCGGCGGCGAGGAACGACAGGTCCACGTTGTCCGACCGCATGGCGACGGCCTTGTCGGCGAAGCCGTAGTAGCGGGTCGCCTCGACCTTGCTGCTGCCCTTGGCCTGGCGGAGCTCCGTGCCCGGCAGGTAGACGGTGGTGCCGGTCGCGTCCGTGCGGACGAGACGGTTGCCGGCGGCGTCGTAGAGGTAGTCGGTGGTCCTTCCGTCGGCCTCCGTGGTCTTGGCGAGCTTGCCCTCGGCGTTCCAGGTGAGGGTCTGGGTGTCGCCGTTCAGGACCCGCTGATCGGTGTTGCCCGAGTCGTCGTAGTGATACGTCGACTGCTGCTCACCGGTGGGCCGCTTCTCGACGACCTTGGTCACGGCGTGCGGGCCGGCCGGTCCCTCACCGTAGGTGTAGGTGCGGGTGACGTCCTTGGCCGCGTCCAGGCCGACGTCGTGGCGGACCTCCTTGTTGCGGTTGCCGATCGCGTCGGTCTCGTAGGACGTCCAGTACGGGGCGGGACCTCCCAGCGGGGACGTGCCCGGGGCCGAGGCACATGCGGACGGCGCGGAGGCGTCCAACTGGCTGCCGACGGTTCCCGATCCGGTCGCCGCCGTCGCGGTCGCGGCCGGGGTCCACGCCTCGGAGAGGCGCTTGCCGTAGTCGTAGGCGAAGCACTGGACGTCCGGGGACGGGCCCGCGGTGTCGGAGATCGACAGGACGTTGCCGGTCTGGTCGTAGGAGTAGTTGGCCTCCTTCGCCGGTCCGGTGACGCCCTCGATGTCGACGACCGAACGCTTGAGGCGGTCGGTGCCCTTCTCGTAGTGGAACGTCTGCCAGTTCTTCCGGCCCGCGCCGGTGGACAGTTCGAGCTGCTGGAGCTGGCTGGTCGGCGAGTAGACGGTGTCGGTGACGTAGGACGTCTTGCCCGTCATCGTCTTCGGGCGCTGCAAGTCGTCGTAGCCGAAGGCGATCGCCTCACTGGAGAGACCACCCGCGGCCGGCAGACCCTGGCCGTTGACCGTGCCGTCGGCGTTGTACGTCGTCGTGAAGACGTATGTACCGGCCAGCTTGTCCTGCGACGCGGGCACCGTGTACGCGGTCTTCAGCGGCCGGTACAGCGCGTCCATGTCCTGCGTGACGGTGGAGAAGTACTCCGTCGCGCTGGTGTAACGCAGCGTCGCCCATGCCCGGCCGAGCCAGCCCGCCTTGTCGTACTTGGTCTCGGTGAGCTTGGTGCCCTTCTCGGGCTCGCCCTCCCAGGTGGAGGCCGCACGGCCCAGCTTGTCGTAGACCGTGGAGACCTTCTTGCCGCGGTTGTCCGTGCTGGAGATCTGCCGGTCCACCGCGTCGTATCCGTACGTGGTGGTGCCGGTGTCCGGGTCGACGCTCTTGACCTTGCGGTTCAGCTGGTCGTACTCGTACCGCCAGACATTGCCCTTGGCGTCGGTGACCGTCTGAAGGTCACCGCCCTGCGAGTACGTGTACTTGGTGGAGTCGTAGCCGCTCGCCGGGGCGGACGGGTCCGGGCTCTCGCCGTGGTAGTGACGGAGCTCGGTCGTCGCACCGGCCACATTGCTGATCACCGTGGTCGGCACGCCGCCCTTGGGCGGGTCGATGTGGACCCGATCGCCGTCGTGCGTCATGGTGGCGCGCCACTGCTCGACGCCCGCGACCTGGAAGATCTCGGCCGTCTTGCGGCCCATGCCGTCGTACTCGTAGCGGTACTGCGCGCCGACCTCGCCGTTGGCGACGGTCAGCAGCTCGTTCGAGGGCGGCCCGTTGGCGTTGTAGGTCTGGTTGCCGAGCTTCACCTTTCCGGTGCCGTCGTAGAACGAGTCACCGACGAGCCGGGTGCCGTTCGGACCCTCGCTCTGCAGCTGCCGCGGCCTCAGCAGGCCGTCGAAGAGCTGGTACTCGACGCCGTACCCGCCGTCCTTCTCGATCTTCTCCGTCTTGATGGAGACGGGCTTGTCGCGGCGGACGTCGTACGTGTACTTAACGCTCGGGGACTGGGACTTGGCCCGGTCGGGGAACCACACCGAGGAGACGCGGCCGAGCGCATCGAGCTCGATCTGGGAACGCCGGCCGTTGGGGTCGGTCTCACCGATGGAGCGGCCCCAGGCGGGCGCGAACTCCTTGGTGAGGACGTGCCCGAGCGGGTTGGTGACCACGACCTTGGAGGCCAGCCCGTTGACGTCGGTGTACTTGGTGGTCACCGAGGCGCCGGTGGCGTCCGCCTCCGACGTCGGACGCCCGAAGGCGTCGAACTTGCCGGTGCTCGTCACCTGGTAGGTGCCGGTGGTGCCGTTGTGGGACGTGAGTCGCTCGGTCCTGGTTTCGTCGCCCTTGGTGGGTGCGGCGCCGAACGCCAGGTCGTCGTAGTAGGTGCGGGTGTCACCGATGACCTGGGTCTTCCGGTCCGTGGCGGCGCCGCAGCCGGTGGCGACGACCTCGGTGCGGGACTCCAGGGTGTAGAGGTTCCTGCCCGGGTTGTCCGCGTAGGTGACCCGGGTGCAGGTGTCGTCGTCGCTCGTGGACAGATCCACGGAGTCGTCGGTCTGCAGCAGCCGGCCGGTGCGGTTGGAGGTGTCGAAGGTCGACACCGCCTTGGTGGTGCGCCAGCCGCCGCCGGACAGGGCGGTGTAGCCGCGGGAGACGTCGGACTGGACGATCGTCGCCTTGGTGGTGCCCCAGGACCTCGTCTGGGTGGCGGTGTCGTGCTTCCACGGCTCGGTGATCGCCTTGGACGCGACCTTGGTGCCGTTGTACGTCTGGGCCTCGATCTGGAAGCCCGTGAACTCCTTGTGGCCGGTGTACTTGGTGCCGGTGGAGTCGGTGACCTCCTCGGTGCGGGTGCCGCCGCCGGGGAGCCTGTCGCCGTGCAGGCCCTGGAGGTAGGTGTAGTCGATGCGGGTCGACATCTTCTGCCGGTTGCCGCTGGTGACCTTCACCTTGCCGTAGCCCTGCCACTGGCCCCAGGTGAGGAACTTGTCCTCGGTGATGCCGTCGGGCTCGGCCTTGCGCCAGCCGGCGCTGCCCTCGTAGTCGTACCGCGTCAGCAGGTCCTCGCCGCCGCCGGTGCGGTCGGTCTCCTCGATCTCGGCGACGACGTACTTGTGGAACCAGTCCGTCTTCGGGTCGATGCTGCCGGGCGGTGCCCAGACCACGGGGTAGCAGCGCTTCGTCGACTCGCCCGGCTTGGGCAGTGCGGAGGCCTTGCACTCGGCCGGGGCGTAGGTGATGTCGAGCTGGGCGCCGGTCTCGCTGAGCACGGTGGCCAGGCGGAAGCGGTGGATGGCGTCGATGTTGTCCGTGTCGCTCGCGACGCGGTTCTTCAGGTGCACGCCCTGGAGCTCGACGGACGGCATCTTGATGCTGCCGCCGCCGCCCCTGCCCTCGTGGTCGATCTTGTGGAGCCAGAGGGTCCTGGTGTCGTCACCGTTGTCCGTGAAGATGTGGGTGAACGTCCACGCGTCGACGTCCGCGTAGTCGTCGGGGCCCGTACCGGAGCTCATCTGCGTGGTGATGCCGGTGAGCCGCTTGGTCGTCCAGAACGTCTGCGCGGACTGGGTGGCGGTGCACTTGGTGTTCGGCTTGCAGTACCGGTCGACGGGGGTGTCCGGCCAGCGTGCCGCGTTGGCGGTGCTGAACTTGGACTCCGCGCAGTCGAAGGACGCGTCGGGCAGGCAGCGCTCCGCGGTCCTGAAGACCACGCGGGCCGGCGCCTTGCCGGTGTGGACGGCACCCTCGCGCTGGCCGTAGTCGATCCGCTCCAGGTAGCCGCCGCGGACGTACTCGGTGCCGTTGACGTCGGTCTTGCCGTTCAGCGCGTACCGGTTGGTCTCGGTCTCGTAGAAGAAGGACATCACGTTGCCGTGGGTGTCCTTGACGTGGTCGAGGTTCCAGCGCCAGGCCTGCTTGCAGTGTGCCCTGGTGAAGGTCGCGTTGTGGCAGGGCTCACCGGAGTCGTCGCCGAACACGGGGGAGGTCCAGGCGGACTTGGTGGTCTCCTTGCCCGTGGTCCAGCCGGGCAGCTTGTTCAGGCCGAACCAGTACTCGGTGCCGTCGGTCGTGGTGAGCTTCCAGTGCTCGCCGTCGTTGTCACCGTTGTCGGCGCCGGTCAGCTTGGCGATCTTCGCGCCGTTCTCGGACGCGAGATGCCATTCCTTGGTCTTGTCGTCCTGGATCAGCTCGCCGGACATTCCGTTGAGCATGATCGTGGCGTTGTCGAAGGCCCAGCAGTTCTCGGCGGAGTCCTTGTGGCCGTCGTCGGAGCAGGACTTGTAGCGCCGTTCGATGTAGCCGGGCTCGTAGGAGAAGCCCTCACCGATCCAGGAGCCCTGGTTGTTGGTGGCCGCCGTACGGCCGTCCGCGGACTGCGAGGAGTACGCCAGGGACAGCGGCGGCGCGAGGCCGCCCGGGGTCGGGACGGTCCTCAGGGGGTAGTTCCAGGAGAACCCGCCGGAGGAGTTCGCGACGGACCAGGTCGCGGAGGGGGCGAGGCTGGTGGCCGTGTAGTCGCCCTTCGAGGACGAGTCGCCGGCCGCTACGGCGAAGACCGAAGTGGAGCCGGAGGCCGGGGCCGCGGCGACCTTGGCGCTCAGCGTCCGGGTCGCGGGGTCGTTCTTGAACGGGATGCGCTTGGGAGCGGCCGGGCAGCTCCTGCTGCCGGGCCGCTGGGTCGCGGCGCACGCCGGGAGCTCGACGAGCTGGAGCCGGGAGCCGAAGCCACCGCCCGCGCCCTCGTCGAACTTCGCGTAGTTCAGGGACAGCTGGACCGGGGCGGACTTCTTGGAGCCGTCCGCGCGGCCCACGGTGAGCAGGGCCGCGCTGCCCCACTTCGCGGCGGCCTTCTGACCGAGCGAGGTGACCTTCACCTTCGACGGCGCGCTGCCTGCGGCGCGTGCCGCCTTGCCGTCCGCCGCCGCGGCGACGCTGACGGGGAGTCCGCCCGCGCTGCCCTGGGTGGACTTGAAGACGGCGGTGCGGCCGGAGCGCGCGAAGCGGGACACCGGCGCCGGGGTGGAGAGGGTGATCTCCGTGCTGCCGGCCTGCGGCCAGCTCGCCGGTTCGAGGGTCTTGGCCGCGGCCTTGCTCGCGGCGTCGGCGGGACGGGGCTTGACCTTGGCGGCCTTCCCCTCGGCAGGGGCCGAACTGCCCGGTACTCCGGGCCGTTTGGCTCCATCGGGCGTGGCGGGTACCGCCTCGGCCATGCCTGCCGAGAGCGAGAGCGCCAGCCCCAGGACGGTCGCCGCCACCGCATGTCTGGGCATGCGTGAGGTCAGCAACCTGCCGCGTAGAGGCATCAGTACTCCACAGGTAGGTGAATCAAAGGGTCATGGGGGGTCAAAGGGAAGCAACGGGGTGCCGTGCGGACAGGGAAATGCCGCGAGGGCAGAACGCCACACCACCGGTGTGCGGCGACCCCGACGCCCCTCCGCGGCCGTCACCGTCGACGGCCGCGGAGGGGCGGGAAGGCAGCGGGCCCTTACAGGTCCGCGTCCCCGGTGAGCTGGTTCATCCGGCCGATGGCGGTCTCGTCGGCCGCACCGGCGTACACCCGCACCTCGTCGATCGAGCCGGCGAAGTACTCGCCTCCGCTTCCCACCGCGGTGCGGCCGATCTGGAGGCCCCGGGTGGAGGCCCACGGGGTGTGGTCGTAGAAGTGCTCCTGGTCGTCCGACGCCGTGGCGACGGGCTGGCCGTCGACGTACAGGTCGACCTGGTGGGTGACCGCGTCGTACACCACCGCCAGGTGGGTGCCGGAGAGCGAGTAGCCCGGCACCGCGTCGGCGTGGGTCACCGTGGTGACCTTCGCCGTGCCGGTGTCCGCGTCGGTGAGCGCGAGCTCCCACTGCTTGGTGGCCGCCTGGTAGCGCACGGTGATGCGGTCCGCGTTGGCGCCCGGCAGGGACAGCACGGTCTGCGACTTCTCCGCGTCCGGGGTGGTCAGCTTGGCCCGTACCGCGACGGTGTAGCTGTCCGCGCCGGAGACCACCGGCGCGGCGGTGTCGGCCCAGTCGTCGACGCCGTCCAGCGTGAGGTGCCCGCCGTCGACCATCGCCGCGTCGTCGAACTCGTCGACGGGCTTGTAGACGGCCGCCCCGTGGAGGGCCAGCGGCCGGCCGCCCTCCTGGACGTTGGCGGAGGTGCCGTCGGCTCCGACGGCCTCCAGCGGCCAGTAGGCCCTGCGCTGCGGCTTCACCTTGATGATCTGGGAGATCTGGCTCTGCGGCAGGACCCGGTCGAAGGCGCGGACCTCGGCGAGGTCACCCTCGAAGTTGTCGCGGTAGCCGCTCTGCGTGAGCACGCGGCCGATCTGCAGGCTGCGGATCGAGGACCACGCCGTGTGCCGGGCCGCCTTGCCGGCCTCCTTGTCGCCCACGTAGAGACGCAGCTCGGGACCCGCGGCGGCGTGGGCGTCGTAGACGCCGGTCAGCAGCACCCACTCGTTCGGCTTGACGGGGTGGGTGGCCGCGGGTGCGACCGCCCGCCAGGTGCTCATGGCGTCCACGTCCTGGTCGGGCGTGGAGAACGTCCAGGCCTTGTCCGTGGCGTCGTAGCCGAGGACGAAGCCGGGGACGCCGGTGCTGTCCTGGCTGAGGACGGCCATGTCCCGGTCGAGGGCGGTGGGACGGACCCAGGCGCTGACCGAGAAGCTGCGGCCGGTGTCGACGACCGTGCCCCACGAGTCGAGGTAGGCGTTCTTGGTGCCGTCCAGGTGTGCGGCCCCGTCGGCCGGTCCGCCGGGACCGGGGACACCGAAGGTGACTCCGGTGCCCGGGCGGCCGGGGTGACTGCCGTTGTCGGAGCTGTCCTGGCCCAGTTCGCTGCCGGCCGGGTCGTCGAGGTTCCACTGTCCGGCGGCCTGCTTGCCGTCGGTGACCAGGAACTCGTGGTGCGCGGGGACGCTGGAGTTGTTCGCGCCGTCGTACGCCTCGACGGTCACCCAGTGGCGTCCCGCCTTGGGCGGGTTCCACGTCACGGTGGCGGGGGCGCCGCCGGTGACGTTGACGGTCTTCTTCGCCTCGCCGTCGAAGGTGTAGCGGTACTGCTTCACGTCCTTGTCGGCGGCGGTGAGGGTGAACGTGCCGACCGTGCCGATGCCGTGGTGCCAGAGGTCGTCGTCCGGGTACTCGACGGACGCCACCTTGGGCGCCTTGGGCCGGGCCGCGTCACGGATGACGGCGCAGCGCTGCGGGGTGCCGTCCGAGCTCCAGGGGCCCCATGCGTCGCCGTCGAAGGCGCGGGCCTGCCAGGTGATCGTCGTGCTGTCCGGGATCTTGGGCTTGCCCGCGGGCTGGGTGACCTGGTGGGTGAACGGCGTACCGGCGTTGGGGGACTTGTAGCCGGTCTCCGCGAGGTAGCTCTGCTCCACGCCGTTGGCGTCCTTGTAGAACACCTGGAACTGCACCTTCACCTGGTCCGCGTAGGCGGAGCCGTGGTCCGGGTCGCGGGCCTCGGTGCGCAGCACGGGGAGCACGTCGGTGTAGGGGCGCGTCGCCGTGTCCCAGGTGCACTTGCCGCCGGGGCTTGTCGACATGTGGCGGTAGTCGACCTGCTTGGGCGGGGTGTTGTACTCGATCTTCAGGTAGGTGTTGCCGCAGATCCGCTTCCAGCCGGGGTAGTCCGACTCGTCCTTGGCCCGCAGACCGAGGGACATCGTCTTCCAGCCGGCTGCGGTGGCCGCCTTGACCTCGTCGAGCAGCTCGCCGTTCTTGAAGTTGAGGTTGGCGCTGCCGCTGCACGTGGTGCGCGAGATCTTGGTGTCGATCGTCTGCAGGTGGTCGTCCCAGTCGTCGGAGGTGTTGCTCCAGTTGCTGGACTTGGTGACCTGGTAGTTGGCGCCGCCGATGCGGTAGAGGTCGACCGGCTCGGCCTTGGCGTCGGCCCAGTACACGAACTCGACCCGGGCCGAGAACTGGGCGCTGAGGATCTGCTTGCCCTTGTACGCCGACATCGGGAACGTGTACAGCAGTCGCCGTACGCCGATGCCCCTGCAGGTGTCCGGGTTGTAGTTGAGCGGGCACTTGCCCATGCCGGCGCTGCCCGAGTACGCCCAGTCCTGCTCGCTCGGCATGCCGGACATGACACCCGTCCACGCCGACCGGTTGATGGTCCGCGGGATGGGGTCGACGACCACCGGGTAGACGGTGTCCTTGCCGCGGAGCAGCCCGGCGTCCGGGGTCAGCGTGAGGCGGTTCCTGGAGACGGCGAGGCCCACGGGGGCCTTGCGGCCGCCGTCGACGGCCGTCAGGGCGGCCTTGGGCGCGGTCGTGGTTCCGGCCGTGGGCGCGGACTTCGGCGCGGACTTGGACGCGGTCTTCGGCGTCGCGCGCAGGGCCGTGCGGGCGCCGGAGCCGGCGGCCGGGGCGGCGTCGCCGTCCTCGGCGGGCTGCGCGGCCGTCGAAGCGCCGGCGGCCGAGTCCCACATGACGGCCTTGGCCGCCTCGAAGACCGTGCCGCCGACCGACGCGTCCTTGGCGACCATTCCGCCGTCCGGAGCCGCCTCGACCTTGAGGCCCTTGGTGGACAGGCCCAGTTCGATCCTCGCCAGTTCGGGATTGGCTGCGGCCTTCGCGTTCTTGACGACGAAGTAGTGGCCGAAGCCCTCGACTTCGGCGCGTACGGCCAGGTCCACGCCCGGCAGCACTTCCTCGTAGCGTGCGACGTTGTCCTCGACCTTGGGAGCGGGCAGCTTGCCGCCGGGCCAGGTCAGTGCGTACTGGCGGCCGACGCGGGACATGGTGACGAACGGCCCGTCGCCGCCGCCGGAGATCCGCAGGCCGACGGTGGACGCCTTGGGCGACAGGCTGCCGTCCTTCGCCCTGACGAGCGTGTCGTCGACGGGTGCCCAGCCGCCCCGCTTGAGGGTGCGGACCGGCTGCATGTACTCCCGTGCGGTGAACGTCCCTTTGGGGTTGGCGAACACATCGCGCCGCTCCTGGCGCAGGCCGGTGACCTCGACCGGCTTGCCGCCCGCCTGCGCGGCGGCGGAGGCCAGCTGCTCGGTCGGTGCCTCACCGGACTTCACGGCCGCCGCGACGGCCTTGGTGTGCGCGGTGACGGCGGCCGTCGCGGTGGCCGCGTCCTCCGCCGTTCCCGGCAGGGCGTACGTACCGGCGGCGAGCATCGCGGTCAGCGCACCGACCACGACCGCCGTCCGGCCCGCACGCGCCCCGGGACCTCCTGATGCCGCCCTGGTCACGGCGCTCCCCCCGTTGTCCCTCATGCTGCTCTCCGTGCTCCTCCGCGGGCTCACCGGACCACCGCACCGAACGAGGTACCGCCGGCCGGGAGGCCGTCCTGGCCTGGGGCGAAGGTCCGCGTCGGGGCGCCGCCGCCGGCGATCGCCCAGTCGAAGGCGTAGACCGAGCCCGGCACGTCACCGGACGGGTTCACGACACCGACGAGCAGGGCCTGCGGGGTGGCCGCCAGGCTGGACCCGGCGTACATCTGGTGCTCGGGCGCGCCGGGGATGCCCCAGCCCGGATCGAGCCAGGCGTCGCCGGCGCCCGGGTCGGCGTCGGCGGGCAGGATCTGCACGCCGCCCTTGTCGAGGTGCTCGGCGGTGGCCGAGGACTCCTTGCCGGGGACGCCGACGGCGAGCTTCACGGTGGCGCCGGAGGAGACCGCGGCGGGTGCGGTGTTGACCAGGGCGACCTGCTGCCCGAAGAAGTCGCCCGCGGCCGGGTCGCCCTCGACCTCGGTGACGCCCTGGTTCAGGTTCTCCACGATCCGGGTCACGCTCTTGTCGGGGTTGACCCGGTACAGCGCGACCCGGCCCGCGTCGGTGACGGCGCCGACGTCCTCGCCGGGGACGCCGACCGCGAGGACCGCGCCGAGCGCGGACGTCTCGGAGGCGAGCCGGTGCGGGGCCATCGCCAGCGAGGTGCCGAACCGGTCGTACGGCTCGGCGGTCAGGTCCGTGTCGGTGGCGGACGTGACCTGGCCCAGGCCGAACACCGGGTCGGGGACGCCGCTGGTGTTCAGCGACGGCTTGAAGACGTGGATGCCGCCGGAGAAGGCGGCCGTGCCGATGGTCTCGCCCGGCGAGCCGACCGTGAAGTAGCGGTCGGTGGAGGCGAGGGAGGCACCGAAGCGGTCGTTGGGCTCGCCGGCCTCCCACACACCGGCGCTGTCCTGGGAGACGACCACGTTCGCCAGCGGCTTCCCGCTCAGGTAGTGCACCACGCCCGCGTCGGCGCCGGCCGTGGTGTCCTCGCCCGGGGCGCCGATCACCAGGAACGGCTGGGAGGTCGAGGTGGTGCCTCCGGTGAGCGCGAACCCGAACAGGTCTCCCGCCTCGGGCCCCTGAGAGGCCGTCACGCCTGTCTGGTCGTAGGTGACGGAGGCCGGGCCGGTGCCCAGTCCGCCGAGCGCGCCGTAGATCACGTACACGGCGCCGGAGTCACGTGCGGTGCCGACGTCCTTGTAGGGCGCGCCGATCACCAGGTCGCTGCAGCCGTCGGCGTTGAGGTCGGCGTGTGTCAGGGAACGGCCGAACCGGGCCTTGCCCTCGGCGTCCCCGGGCACCCACGGCAGATCCTGGTCGATCCGCACGTTCCCGGCCGTCGTCCCGCCGTAGACGACCGTGACGGCGCCCGCGCCGGCCTTGCCGCCCACGGTCGCGTCCGGGTCGGCGATCGCGGTGTCCCGCAGACCGTCGCCGTTGTAGTCGGACTCCCCTCCCGCGCACGCGGCCGCCGACGCGGGTGACGTCGGGCCGAGAACGGCCGAGCCGGTCACCATCAGCAGCCCGGTCACAGCCAGCGCGGCGATCTCCCGGCCGCCACGCCGTCTGCGCCCTGCGGCACCGGACGTCTGCGCGATGCGCGGACGTCTCCCGACTTCGATCACTTCCCACCCCGGTTCTTTAAAGATTCTTTACAGAGTCGGTCAACTATGGACTTTCCTATTTGCATTGGTCAATGGTGAGCCGGGTCACCTGTCCGTGGTGCCGAGTTGACTTCCCAGCACTCCGGCCACTCTTCGACGACACGTCAATTACCCCAAAGAAAGGGGAACTTCCGCTTCCATACGTGAAGCGCCGTCATCCCGGCGCACGCCGCCCGCCCATCGCACCCTCCGGCATTCGTTCCCAGGAGCAAGCACTGGTGACGCGAGGAGGAAGGTGCAGCATCAAGAGCAGGCAAAGACACGGGACAACCCCACCGGAACGGAGCCGGCGGACGAATTCGCCCCCGGATGCGGCCTGGGACACGCCGGTCAGGCTCACTGGACGGGGCGTTCGAGGAGATCCGTGGCTACCAATAGGGCACTGCAATACCTGGAGTCGCGGAAGAACCTCACAGGCAGCGTCTGCGGACTGGCCGAGCTGGACGGAGTGCTGGGCGCACTGCTGGGGCCCGGGTGGGTCGCGGCCGCACTGGCGACCGACCCCGAGGCGGTGTACGCACTGGCCCGCGCGGTGCGGCAGGACGTGCCGGAGGCGGTCGACGCGTACGTCCGCACCCGCTGGTGGACGCGGCTGAACCCCGGGCCGAGTCCCCGGAAGGGCATCTGGAACGGCAGCTGGACGCACTGCACGACGAGGTCGCGGGGATCGCCGCGGGGCTGCGCGAGGTGGAGGCCCGCCGGCAGGAGACGCACACCCACTACCTGCAGGAGCGCAACCGCGGGCGGACCACGTGACCTTGAGCCTTCGTGACCTTGGCCCGGCGTGACCACGACCCGCCGGAGAAGGGCCCGCCCGGAGCAGGGCCCGGAGCAGGATGCGGAGAAGGGTTCGGCCCCCGGAGCCGTGAGGGGGCTCCGGGGGCCGGAAACGCGGCAGGTCGTGACGACCACTGGTCAGGGCGGATGTCGGGTCGCCCGCCGCGTCGGTCTTTCGGAAGAGGCGTCAGCCGAGGCGCGCGACCAGGGCGTGGTACTCGTCCCACAGCTCCTTCGGCGTGTGGTCACCGAAGGTGTTGAGGTGCTCGGGGACCAGGGCGGCCTCCTCGCGCCACACCTCGGTGTCGACCTTCAGCAGGAAGTCGAGGTCGTCGTCCGCCAGCTCCAGGCCGTCGGTGTCCAGGGCCTCCCTGGTCGGCAGGATGCCGATGGGGGTCTCGACACCCTCGGCCCTGCCGTCGAGGCGCTCGACGATCCACTTCAGGACACGGCTGTTCTCGCCGAAGCCGGGCCAGACGAACTTGCCCTCGTCGTTCTTGCGGAACCAGTTGACGTAGTAGATCTTCGGCAGCTTCGCCTGGTCCGCGTTCTTGCCGACCTTGATCCAGTGGGCCATGTAGTCGCCCATGTTGTAGCCGCAGAACGGCAGCATGGCGAAGGGGTCGCGGCGCAGCTCGCCGACCTTGCCCTCGGCGGCGGCGGTCTTCTCGGAGGCGACGTTCGCACCGAGGAAGACGCCGTGCTGCCAGTCGAAGGACTCGGTCACCAGCGGGACGGCGGAGGCGCGGCGGCCGCCGAAGAGGATCGCCGAGATCGGCACGCCCTTCGGGTCCTCCCACTCGGGCGCGATGATCGGGCACTGCGAGGCCGGGACGGTGAAGCGCGCGTTCGGGTGCGCCGCCGGGGTCTCGGACGCGGGCGTCCAGCCGTTGCCCTTCCAGTCGGTGAGGTGGGCGGGAGTCTCCTCCGTCATGCCCTCCCACCAGATGTCGTTGTCGTCGGTCAGCGCGACGTTGGTGAAGACCGCGTTGCCCCACAGGGTCTTCATGGCGTTGGCGTTGGTGTGCTCGCCGGTGCCGGGCGCGACGCCGAAGAAGCCAGCCTCGGGGTTGATCGCGTAGAGGCGGCCGTCCTCGCCGAAGCGCATCCAGGCGATGTCGTCGCCGATGGTCTCCACCGTCCAGCCGGAGACCGTGGGCTCCAGCATGGCGAGGTTGGTCTTGCCACAGGCGGAGGGGAACGCGGCGGCGACGTACTTCGCCTCGCCCTGCGGCGGGGTCAGCTTGAGGATGAGCATGTGCTCGGCGAGCCAGCCCTCGTCACGGGCCATGACCGAGGCGATGCGCAGCGCGTAGCACTTCTTGCCGAGCAGCGCGTTGCCGCCGTAGCCGGAGCCGTACGACCAGATCTCGCGGGTCTCGGGGAAGTGCGAGATGTACTTGGTGGAGTTGCACGGCCACGGAACGTCGGCCTCGCCCTCGGCGAGCGGCGCGCCGAGGGTGTGGACGGCCTTGACGAAGAAGCCGTCGGAGCCGAGCTCGTCGAGGACCGGCTGACCCATACGGGTCATGGTGCGCATGGAGACGGCGACGTAGGCCGAGTCGGTGATCTCGACGCCGATCGCGGAGAGCGGGGAGCCGAGCGGGCCCATGCAGAAGGGCACGACGTACATCGTGCGGCCCTTCATGGAGCCCCGGAAGACGCCCTTCTCGCCGATGAAGACGTCCTTCATCTCGGCGGGGGCCTTCCAGTGGTTGGTCGGGCCCGCGTCCTCCTCCTTCTCGGAGCAGATGAAGGTGCGGTCCTCGACGCGCGCGACGTCGGTCGGGTCCGAAGCGGCGTAGTAGGAGTTGGGGCGCTTGATCGGGTCCAGCTTCCTGAAGGTGCCCTTCGCCACGAGCTCCTCGCACAGGCGCTCGTACTCGGCCTCCGAGCCGTCGCACCACACGACCCGGTCGGGCTGGGTGATGGCTGCGATCTCGTCGACCCAGGAGATCAGTTCCTGGTGGTTGGTGGGAACGCTGGGAGCCGCGTTGTCGCGCGCCACGATTGCTCCTTGATGAGGGGTTTTTGGTTATTGCCCCTTGGGGGCTGCGACCCGGACGCAGCTCGTAGCGCTCATCCGGTGCCGACCGCACTCATCTGATCATCCGTGCCCAATGCGCATATGTCCAGAGGACGCCTCACGTGAGCATCACCACTCCGGCCCCTGACCAGCGATTGAGACCTGGATGAACACCTATACGGAAGTTACGGACACGTAGGTAGCATGCGGACCATGACTGACCAGGTGAAGCCGAGACTCCGGGGCTGGTTGCACGCCGGAATGTTCCCCGCCGTAGTGGTCGCGGGGCTTGTCCTCACGGCGCTCGCGAACAGCACCCGCGGCCGGATAGCCTGCGGGATCTACGTCCTGACCGCATGCCTGCTCTTCGGCGTGAGCGCCCTCTACCACCGGGGGGACTGGGGTCCACGGACGAGTGCGGTGCTGCGCCGGCTCGACCACGCCAACATCTTCCTGATCATCGCCGGCACCTACACGCCGCTCACCCTGCTGCTGCTCCCCGACGCCACGGGCCGGGCGCTGCTCTGGGCGGTCTGGGCCGCCGCTGCGGCCGGCATAGCGTTCCGGGTGTTCTGGGTCGGCGCCCCTCGCTGGCTGTACACGCCCTGCTACATCGCGATGGGCTGGGCCGCGGTGTTCTTCCTCCCCGACTTCTGGCGCACCGGCGGCGTGGCGGTCCTGGTCCTGGTGATCGTCGGCGGGCTGCTCTACAGCGCGGGCGGAGTGATCTACGGCATCAAGCGCCCGAACCCCTCACCCCGCTGGTTCGGCTTCCACGAGGTGTTCCACTCGTTCACGCTGGCCGCGTTCGTCGTCCACTACGTGGGCATCTCGCTGGTGGCCTACCAGCACCGCTGACCGGCGGCGACCGCCCGTCACGGCCCTGTTCTCGTCCAGCTGCCGCCGCCGGACGAGCGTGGCACGGATCCCCCTGAGGGAGCTCCTGGGCACGCTCGTCCCGCCTGCCATCCGGTGGTCGTCATGGGCGACGCCGCCTCCGTCAATCGCTGATGGGCAGTGCGGGGTAGTCGGTGTAGCCGCGGTGGTCGCCGCGGTAGAACGTGGCGGGGTCGGGCTGGTTGACGGGGGCGCCGGTCCGCCAGCGCCGTACGAGGTCGGGGTTGGCGATGAAGGCCCTGCCGACGGCGACCAGGTCGGCCCGGCCGGTCTCGAGGAGCCGGTGGGCGGTGGCGGCGTCCGTGACGCTGCCCCAGCCGTCGCTGACGACGAGCGGGCCACCGAATCGGGCCCGGAGCTCCTGGACGAGGGGGGCAGCCGGGTCCCCGAAGGTGTGCAGGTAGGCGAGGCCCAGCGGCACGAGGGCGTCGATCAGCGCCCGGTAGGTGGCGGCGGTCTCGGCCGGGTCGTCCTCTATGGCCCCGTGGAGGTTGATGCCGGGCGAGATCCGGATGCCGACCCGTTCGCCGCCGATCGCCTCGGCGGCCGCCCGGGCGACTTCGACGACGAAGCGGGCCCGCGCCACCGGGGTGCCGCCGTAGGCGTCGTTGCGCCGGTTGGTGGCGGGGCAGAGGAACTGGTGGGGCAGGTACCCGTTGGCGGCGTGCAGTTCGATCCCGTCGAGGCCCGCGTCGACGGCCGCCCGTGCGGCGCGCGCGTACTCGTCCACGACGGATGCGATCTCCTCGGTGCGCAGCGCGCGGGGCACGGGGTGCGGCCGGGGCCCGTGGACGGTGAACATCTCGCCCGGGGCGGCGAGGGCGCTGGGGGCGACGGTCTCGTGGCCGTGCTTGTTGTCCGGGTGCGCGACACGGCCCGCATGCATGAGCTGGGCGACGATCAGGCCCCCTCGGCGGTGCACGGCGTCGGCGACCGCGCGCCATCCCTCGATCTGCTCGGGGGTGTGCAGGCCGGGGGTGTTCACGTACCCCTGGCCGGCGGCGCTGGGCTGGACGCCCTCGGTGATGATCAGGCCCGCGGTGGCCCGCTGTTCGTAGTACGTCGCCGTGATCTGCGGGGGGATGCCCTCGGCGGTGGCCCGGTTGCGGGTCATGGGTGCCATGACGATCCGGTTGGCCGGCGTCCACTTGCCGACGGTCACCGGGGCGAACAGGTCTGACATGGAAGGTCTCGCTTTCCCTGGGGGGGTGGGGGCGCGGCTGGTGGGGTGTGCCCCTGCGTGCGCTGACCCGCGGTGGCCAGGAGGGTGCACCCCGCCCGGTCCCGTGGCACGGATTCATGCTGTTTCGGCAAGATGGGCCGTATGAAGGAGTTCCACGAGGTGCTGGCCGCAGTCGGTCCCCGGCTGCGGGAGCTGCGCCGCAGGCGCGGCATCACCCTGGCGTCCCTGTCCGAGACCACCGGCATCTCGGAGAGCACGCTGTCCCGGCTGGAGAGTGGCGGGCGCAGGCCCAACCTGGAGCTGCTGCTCCCGCTGGCCCGCGCCTACGGCGTCCCCCTGGACGAACTCGTCGGCGCCCCGCAGACCGGCGACCCCCGCGTGCACCTGCGCCCCGTCACCCGCGGCGGCATGACGTTCGTGCCGCTCACCCGCCGCGCCGGAGGTCTGCACGCCCACAAGCTGGTCCTCAACCCGGGTGCCGGCGAGCCCGAGTTGAAGACCCACGAGGGCTACGAGTGGCTCTACGTCCTCAACGGCCGCCTGCGCCTCCTCCTCGGCGACCGCTCCCTGGTCATGGCCCCGGGTGAGGCGGCGGAGTTCGACACCCACGTGCCGCACTGGCTCGGCCCCGCCGACGACCGGCCGGTCGAACTCCTGGTCATCTTCGGCCAGCAGGGCGAACGCGCCCACCTGCGCGCCCGCCCCGCCTGACGCTCCGCCAGCCCGCCAGCCCGCCGCCCGCCGCCCCGCCGCCCGCCGCCCCGCCGCCCCGCCGCCCGCCGCCCGCCGCCCGCCGAAGCAGCCCACCAGGACCGCCATCCGGTCAAGGCCGTGTACGAGCGCGGGCCGCGACCACACAGCCCGGTACCCGGCCCGCCCAGGGCCGCGCGGGACTACGGCCTCGCGCCGCCCTCGGCACGCAGCAGCGAGTCGAGGCCGTGGCGCCGACCGCCCAGGACCCGCGCGCAGACCTCCGCCTCACCGGCCGGGCTGAAAACGCCCCCCGACGCGCGGCGGGCCACGGCGGCGTCGGCGTCCGCCAGCACCAGGTCCGTGTTGATCGCCGCCGCGGCCCGCACCCCGGCCGCCTGCGCGCCGGGCACCCCGCCCATGGGGTCGGCGACGTCGCCCGCCACCCACACCCCGGCAGCCTCGGTCAGCCCGCTCGCGTCCGACGGCACGTACGTCCCCACCCCCATGGGGTGGTCCACCGCGGCGAGCCCCAGGCCGGAAAGCACCTCGCCGCGCGCCACGAACCGCGGCGCGACCGCCAGCGCCGCCACCGGCACCCGCCGGCCCGAGGCCAGCCGGACCCCGGCCAGCCGGTCCCCCGCCACGACCAGCCCGGTCACCTCGCCGTCCACCACCGCGATGTCGCGCGCCGCCAGCCGCTCCCACTGCTCCTCGGCCAGGTCGCCACCCGTATGCCGGAACAACGTCACCCGCGGCGACCACTGCCGGAACAGCAAAGCCTGGTGCACCGAGGCCGGACCGCCGCCCAGCACCCCGATCGGTGTGTCGCGGACCTCCCAGCCGTGGCAGTACGGGCAGTGCAGTACATCGCGCCCCCACCGTTCCCGCAGCCCCGGCACCGCCGGCAACTCGTCGACCAGACCCGTCGTCACCAGCAGCCGCCGCGCCCGGAAGCCGCGCCCACTCGCCGTCTCGACGACGAAGCCGCCGTCCTCCCGCCGGGCGGCGACGGCCCGGTCGGAGGCGATCCGCCCGCCGTAGCAGGTGACCTCCTCCCGGCCGGCGCGCAGCAGCTCAAGCGGGGGCACACCGTCCCGGGACAGCAGGCCGTGCGCCGCCGTGGCGGGCGCGTTACGCGGTTCACCAGCGTCGACGACCAGTACGGAGCGCCGTGCGCGGGCCAGCGTCAGTGCTCCCGACAGCCCGGCGACGCCCGCTCCGACCACCACGACGTCGAATTCTTCTTCTTCGGAAACCTTCTGTGCGGTCATACGCGCACCGTGCGCCCCGCCCGCCGGATCCGCGATCCTTCATGCCGATCCGGCAAGAGACCCGGCGCCGCTATCCGCGTGGTCGCGGTTCTGGCGTGCCTTTGCGTTGTGATGTCGCCCAACAGGAACCGGGGCCGGTTCCACGAGTGGAACCGGCCCCGGACTGTTTCCAGGATCGACTACCTCCGGCGGAGGTCGCCCTTGCCGCAGGCGATCCCGTCCCGGTTCGGGTCGAGCCGGAGCGGATCGTCCTTGCCGTTGACCTTCAGCCGCCCGTAGTCGTTGTGCTTCAGCCAGCTGCACCGGGCCTCGGTGGTGCCCTTCACCGACTTCGGGAAGACCGTCGGCACGCACACCTTCTCGGTGCCGTAGTGCCGGTCGCAGCCGGCGATCTGCGGGCTCACCGCGACGGCCTTGCGCTTCTTCGCGTTCTTCTTCGGCGCCTTCTCCAGGTCCCGGGCGAACTCGTGCACATGGGCGTGCGGCTGCTCGGCCGAGGTCTTCATCGCCTTCATCGCCGCCGGGCCGCCCAGGTGCACCCACTTGGCGACGGACGGAACGCCGTTGGGGTCGACCGCGAACAGCATGTACCAGCCGGGCGGGGCCAGGTTGGGGTTGCTGGTCACATTGAGGTCGATGGTGTTCCCGTTGACCGTGAGGGGCAGGTCCACGAACCGCTGGTTGGGGTCCGAGGAGTGGGTGACCGCCGCCGGACGGATCAGCTCCGCCTTGGCGATCGGCCGGTCCACGGTGATCCGCTGGGTCGTGCCGTACTGCCACTGGGTGTTCGCCACCGACGTGATCGCCGGACGCGGGCCCTTCAGCAGGTACGGCGGGGTGTAGACGGACACATTGTGGTTCCAGCTGCCGTTGCCGGGGTTGTCGCCCACCGCCATCACCCGGCCGTCGGGCAGCAGGAACGCCGACGAGTGGTAGCCGCGCGCCTCCGGGTCCGCGGCCATCGGCTTGAAGGTGTCGGTCGCCGGATCGAACATCGACGCCTCGAACACCGGGTCGGCGCGGTTGTGCAGTCCGCCACCGGTCTCCAGTACCTTGCCGTCGGGCAGCAGCACCGCGGAGACGTACATCTTGCCCTGGTCACCGGTCTGCGGCACCTTGCCGTTGCCGAGGTCCACGGTCCCCTGCGGGATCAGCGGACCGGGCTTGTACACCGGGTTCGGCTGCTTCAGGTCGATGATGTCGGTCAACCGGTTCGCCTGCGGATTGGTGTCGATGTTGCCGCCGCCGAGGGTGAGGACCCGCTGGTCCTGGGCAGGGGGCAGCAGCACGCTCGCGGACTGGTCGCGCTCGTCCTTCTTCTGCAGGCCGGGGATGTCGGTGATCGTGTTGGCGTTGTAGTCGTAGATCGACGAGCCGGTGCCGGGCGTGCCGTTGCCGAAGACGTGGCTGCCGGAGTAGAACAGCCGGCCGTCCTGCATCAGGATCATCGACGGGTACAGGCCCCAGAACGACCAGGTCTGGTTGACCTGCCAGTTCGGCAGCCACTTGTTCTCCGCCGCGGACCACTTCTCGGCGGTCACCGAACCGGAGGAGTCCTCCCGCAGACCGCCGAAGGAGATCACGTCACCGTTGCCGAGGATCGTGGCCGACGGGTACCAGTGCCCGTCGTTCATGTCGTTGGTCTTGGTGTACTTCTCGGTGACCGGGTCGAAGACGTAGGAGTCCTTGAACCCCTGGTAGCCGATCTTCCCGTCGGCCGACGGATAGCCCAGGTTGCCGCTCATCACCAGCACCCGGCCGTCGGACAGCTGCACATGGCCCGCGCAGAACATGTCCTTGGGGGTGGGGATGGTCTTGTAGGTGCCGTTCGCCGGGTCGTACACCGCCGAGGTGAAGGTGCCCGCCGCGAACATCGCCTCGTCGTTGCCCGAGCCGGCGATCATCAGCACCTTGCCGTTGTGCAGCACCACCGAGTGCATGGACCGGACCGGGTTCTGCACCGGCAGCACCTGCCACTTGCCCTTGGCGCACTCCTCGGCCGTACCCGTGCAGCCCGGCTCGGGGGCGGGCGGGGTGACCTCCTCCATCAGGTAGTCGTCGGTGGTGACACTGCCCGTGCCGTACACCGAGACGCCCCAGGCGATCCGGTCGGTGCCGGGCGGCACCGGCGGGGTGCGCACCTCGGCACGCGTGTAGTCCGCGGCCACCGGGAGCGTCTTGAGGTCGGTCCAGTACTGCCATCCGGCGGTGCTGTCGTGCCGGAAGAGCGTGACGGACGTGTCGGGAGTGGTCGATTTGTACCAGAGGGACAGATCGTACTGGTGGTCGGGCAGCACGCCCGGCGCACAGGTGGCACTCTCGGTGATCAGCGCCTTGCGGTCGCCGTTCACCCGTCGGGTCAGCTCGACCTTCATGGCCTTGGACCCGGAGTGGGCGTCCGCGGTGGTGGTGAACGTGAAATCGTTGTCGCCCCAGCCGGACTTCTCCCAGCAATAGGGCATGTCGGCCGTGCCGGCCGTCTCGAACCCAGGGTTCTTGACGAGATTGACGCCGGCCGACGCTGACTGCTGCGCGGACAGCAGCACCCCGGCGGTCATGGCTCCCACGGTCAGGAGCGCGAGACGTCGTCGTCTGCGTTTCTGAGCTGATGTGCCTGGCATTGCGGTGATTCCTTTCTCTGCGGCTCCTTACCCGGGCTCACGCGCCACGCCGGCGCGTGCGCGGCAAGTAGACGAGCGCCTCCGTGGCGGCGAACCGCACGACGAAGGTGGTGAGCAGCGCGACGGTGGTCGCAGGCAGCACCGCCATGCCCAACTGCCCAACGAACAGGGCGATGAGAGGGATGCGCAGCAGCAGATCGGCGTTGGCGAGCACGGCGAACCGGGCCGCCCGGTCCGCCCAGTGACGGTGCACCCGGCGGTCGCGGAACAGCAGCACCTCGATGAGGGCGAAGTTCCAGGCCACGCCGAACTGGTTGGCGATGATCTCGGCCGGCAGATAGTGCACCCCTGCCGTGGTGAGCAGGTGCAGGGCGACGAGGTTCGGGACGAAGCCCGTCACCCCGATCAGACCGAAGGCGATCATCCGGGCGAGCGGTGCGGCGGTGCGCAGCTCGACCAGGTGGCGCAGGAAGCGGAGGCCCTCCTTCGCCGACGACTTGGACTCCCCGGCGAACCGGTCCTGGAAGACGAACGGCACCTCGGAGACGCTGCCGGGTGCGCAGCGCACCGCCAGCTCCATGAGGATCTTGTAGCCGAGCGGTTTGAGGGCGTCGGCGCTGACCACGCTGCGGCGGATCGCGAAGAAGCCGCTCATCGGGTCGCTGATACCGCGCAGCCGCCGCGGGAACACGCCCTTGGCCAGCCATGTCGAGGCGCGCGACACGGCCACCCGGTAGCCGCCCGCCAGCCCGTCCCGGCTGCCGCCGGAGATGTACCGGCTGGCGACGACGAGGTCGGCGGACTCCTTCTCGCCGACCGCCACGAGCTCGGGCACCAGCGAGGGCGGGTGCTGCAGATCGGCGTCCATGACGACGATCCAGTCGGAGCCGGCGGCCCGGATGCCCTCGACGACGGCACCGCCGAGCCCGCCCTCGGGCTCGTCACGGTGGATCACCGTCACGGGAAAGGGGCAGGTGCGGGCCGCGTCCGCGACCACGGCGGGCGTGTCGTCCGTGGAGTCGTCGACGAAGACGACCTCGCAGGGGAGGCGTGCGGGCACCGTGTCGGCGAGCTGCCGGAGCAGTTCGCGGACGTTGCCGGACTCGTTGAAGGTCGGGATGACCAGCGTCACGGCTGCGGGCTCGGGGATCTCGACGGCGTCGAGATGCGGTTCGCCCAGGCCCTCGGTGCCCGTGGAGTGGATGCTCAATTCGCCTCAGCTCCCGCGATCTTCCGGATCTCGATCCGGTCCTCGCCGGCGCCGAAGACGGCCACCGGCGTCGAGTTCTCGAGCGCGGCCTTCACATGGGGCAGGTCGCGCGCGTCGCGCCGTACGGTCGGGGAGGCGACGACGTAGTCGACGTCCCGGTGGCCGCGCGGCATCGTCTTCGTCACCGCGGGGTCGAGGTCTGCCTTGTAGAACCAGATCGCGCCGAGTCCGGGCTCGTATCCGGCGTGGACCAGGTCCAGCCAGAGCGCGTCGTCGACGAGGACCCGGGTGCGGGCCGGGTCGGGCACCTCCTCGCGCAGCCAGTGGGCCGCGGCGCGGTAGGGGCCGTTGGCGTCCGCGGTCATCGCGGTACGGTCGCCGTCGTACCAGCGCGGTACGACGTAGACGGCGGCGCTCGCCGCGAGCACCGCGGTGGCCGTCCAGCGGGCGACCGTCAGCGGCCGCCGCTCGGCGGGGCGCCGGCCCTTCCGCAGCAGCGCGTGCGCGATGCTCGCCGCGCCCGCGGCCAGGACCAGGGCCAGGAACGGCAGGGCCTGGATGACGTACATCGCCGGCAGGTAGCCGGTCGGGCGCATGGCGACCAGCGCCAGGATCGCCACGGCGAGCGCCGGGCCGGCGAACGCGCGGGCGGTGACCGACCAGCGGAGGGTGAGCAGCAGCAGCGCGGCGCCCGCGAGACCGCCGACCGGCAGCACCTTGTCGTAGTACAGCCACGACTCCAGCACACCGTTCGAACCGCTGCCCTCGGTGAGGATGAAGCCCGAACCGGCCCGGCTCATCTGATAGGTGATGCCCTCCCACAGGGAGACGTGCCCTGCGCCCGGCAGCAACTCGCCCTTGAGGAGCGCGAACAGCGGGTACGAGAAGCCGATCAGCGCGCAGGCGGTGACGGCGCCGGTGACCGCGAACTTCCGGGTGTCGCGGTGGCTGAACCGCCACATCGTCACCAGCAGCGCCGGCAGGACGACCAGCATCGTCTCCTTGGTGAGCACACCGGTGGCGGCGGCCATGCCCGCACCGAAGTGGTGCCACAGGTGCCGGCTCGGCGACGCCGCCAGGCAGAAGGCCAGCAGCATCCACATCACGGCGAGGTTGTCCAGGAAGATCTCCCGCTGCAGCACCACCGCCAGCGGGGACAGCCCGAACAGCACCATCGCGAGCCCGGCGGCCCACCGCGGCAGCCACAGCCGGCGTGCCAGGACGTACAGCAGCACGGCGGAGACCGCGCTGACGAGGAGCATGGCCAGCCGCATCGAGGCGACCGTCATCGTCTCGGGCGCGAGGAGCGAGGGGATCCAGGTGAGGAACGCGATCTGGATCCAGCCGAGCGGCGGGTGGTCGTACCAGTAGGTGTAGTGGGCGAGGCCCTTGCCCTGCTGGACGGCCCACGCCTGGGCGAGGTACGTGCCCTCGTCGTCGCTGAGCGTCGGGTACTGCTGGATGTTCCAGCCCTGCACCAGGACGATCGCGCTGAGCAGCAGCAGGCACAGCGCCACGTC
Source organism: Streptomyces sp. NPDC030222 (assembly GCF_055573115.1). Classification (NCBI taxonomy): domain Bacteria; kingdom Bacillati; phylum Actinomycetota; class Actinomycetes; order Kitasatosporales; family Streptomycetaceae; genus Streptomyces; species Streptomyces sp. NPDC030222. Next base: position 3,527 of record NZ_JBVICA010000019.1, on the reverse strand, counting down.
CGACGGCGAGCTGCGGAACCGTATGACGGGCCGGACGGTGAGCCGTCTGGCGGAGGCAGTGCTTCGCTGCGCGGTGACGGTCGCCTCGGTGGTCGTCGTCGCCGCGGGGAGGGTGGAGGTCACGCGTGGACGTCCTCTCGGGTGAGGTGCGCGCCGACATGGCTGGTCAGCTCCCAGTCACTGCGCCCCGCCTGCTCCCGCCACACGGCGCGGATCGCGGCCCCGGCGAGCAGCACCTGGTAGAAGGGGCCGCCGACGATGAGCTTGAGGTAGTGGACGAAGCGGACCCTGAGCCCGTACTGCTTGCCGAAGTCGTGCAGTCCGACGATCTCGAAGACGAAGGTGACCATGGCGGTGATGAGCGGCAGGAAGGTCACGAAGGCGATTCCCACGGGGACGTCGAGGAAGACGGCCACGCCCGTGTTCACCGGGATGATCACGCCGGAGAACGCCTGGAGGAACGGCGTCATCAGGGTGTAGCGGGCGAGCATGCGCTGTCCGCGGGTGGGCAGCCGACGCCAGTCCCGCTTGCGGTAGACCTGGAGGAATCCCTGGTTCCAGCGGGTTCGCTGCTTCAGCAGGGACATCAGGGAGTCGGGGGTCTCCTCGCGGGTGACCATGTCGGAGTCGTACGCGACGACGACCTTCTTGCCGACACTGGAGAGGCGGACGCCGAGGTCGCAGTCCTCCGCGAGGCAGTTCTGGTCCCAGCCGCCGGCGTCGCGGAGCACGCCGGTGCGGACGAACACGGTGTTGCCGCCGAGCGGGATGAAGCCCTTCTGTGCGTGCAGGTGGAGGCGGGAGCGGAACCAGAAGAAGTACTCGAGGCAGTTGCGCAGGCTGTACCAGCTGGAGTGGAAGTTGATCAGCTGGACGCCGCCCTGCACCACGTCGGCGCCGGTGGTGCGGAAGGCGTGGTCGACGTGGGCGAGCAGCTCGGGGTGGACCTGGTCCTCGGCGTCGAAGACCCCGACGACGTCGCCGGTGCAGTACGGCAGCGCGGTGTTGAGCGCCTTGGGCTTGTTCTTCTTCTCGTGGGTGTCCACGACGACCCGGACCCGGTCCGGGGCGCGGGACGCGGCGCGCTCGGCGACCGCGGCCGTCTCGGGGTCGTCGTGGCCGACGATCACGATGATCTCGTAGCGGTCGTGGCTGGATGTGAGCAGCCGGTCGATGGTGTGCTCCAGCACCGCCTGTTCATGGCGGGCGGGGAGGAGCAGCGAGAAGGACAGCCCCAGATCGCCGTCGGGGCTGCCGAAGCTGGTCGATGCGAGCGTCTCCGGCGTTCGCCAGGCGTGCATCTGCCACCAGAGCGTAAAGGCCGCCATCCAGAACAAGGCAAAGGAAATGGCAACGATCAGCACGGATGTGAGCAAATGGTCCCCCCTTGGACCTGCCGCATCCTCGTGCGGCATCCCTGAATCCCCGAGGGGCGGATGTGCGACGGACCCCCCTCGGCCCGTCCACGGCCCCTGACAGCCCCCGCGCGCACTCCCCTTGTGCACGCCGTTCGGTCATTCCCTGTGGAGAGAATAGGGGGGTCGGGTGACACCCACGTGCTGATCCGATAAATCCCTTGTTTCTGAACTGGTGAGCGATCAAAGAGAGTTGACGCTGTCGAGCTGACGCTCCAGGTCAGCGGGCTCCGTCACGGGGGCCGCGCAGACGAACCTGCGGCAGACGAAAGCGGTGGGCCGCCCACCGGTCGTCGGCCGGTCCGCCAGCAGGGGAAGCTCCGTGCTCCCCTGCTCCCCCACCGCCACCACCGCCCCCGGCGCCGTCCCGAGCAGCGCCGTACGGTGCAGGGCTGCCGTCGCCTCCTCGCCCCGGGGGCCGACCACGGCCACCTCGCGCGGGCCGTCCAGCGCCGCCTCGGCCACCGCCAGCCCCCAGCCCAGGAACCGCGGAATGCGCGCGCCCAGCGCGCCGACCACGCCCAACGCCCCTTCCGCTGCCGCGCGATGGGCTTCCGAGCCGGTGTGCGCGGCGTACGACAGCAGGGCGCCGGCCGCGGCCGTCCACCCGGAGGGCGCGGCGTTCTCGGCCGGATCCTGGGGGCGCCGGATCAGCTGTTCGGCGTCGTGGGCGGTGTCGTACAACTGGCCCTCCGGGCCCGTGAACCGGTCCAGCACGATGTCCAGGAGGAAGCCTGCGAATTCCAGCCACACGCCTTCACCGGTGACCGCGGTCAGCGCGAGGAAGCCCTCGGCCACGTCGGCGTAGTCCTCCAGCACGCCCGCGTGCGTGCCGGCCCGTCCCTCCATGGAGGTCCGCACCAGCCGCGCGTGGTCGTCCATGTGCAGCCGCACCAGCAGATCCGCGGCCTCGGTCGCCCGCTCGACCAGGTCGGGCCGGTCGAAGAACGCCCCGGTCTCGGCGAGCGCGGCGACCGCCAGACCGTTCCACGCCGCAACGATCTTGTCGTCCCGTCCCGGACGGGGACGCTCCTCCCGGGCTGCGAGCAGCCGCGCCCGCACGGACGCGACCCGCCCGGCGTCGTCCGCACCCTCGTCCTGCGGGAACTGCAGCACGGACGCGCCCTCCTCGAAGGTGCCCTCCTCCGTCACCCCGAAGAGGCGGGCCGCGAAGAGCGCGTCCTCCTCGCCGAGCACCTCACGGAGCTGCGCAGGCGTCCAGACGTAGTACGCGCCCTCCTTGTGCCGGCCCTCCGTGCCCTCGCCGTCCGCGTCCTCGCCGTCCGCGTCCTCGCTGTCCGCGTCCAGCGCCGAGGCGAACCCGCCTTCGGCAGTGCGGAGTTCACGGACCATGAAGTCGGCGGTCTCCAGCGCGACACGGCGGGCGAGCTCCGAGCCGGTGGCGCGCCACAGGTGGGCGTAGACCCGGCACAGCAGGGCGTTGTCGTACAGCATCTTCTCGAAGTGCGGTACCAAAGGTCCACTTGCCCTCGGCGTGAGCACGTACCGGTGGAACCCGCCTCCCACCTGGTCGTACAGGCTCGAACGGGCCATCGCACCGCACAGCCCTTCCGCCATCTCCAGCGCCGCCACGGAACCGGCCCGCGCGTGGTGGCGCAACAGAAACTCGATCACCATCGACGGCGGGAACTTGGTGTCTCCCTTGAACCAGCCGCTCGCGGGGTCGATGTCCCGAGTCAACTGGAGGAGCGCAAGGGCCTGGGTCTCCTCGGTGGGCATCCCGGCATCCCCGGTGCTCAGCTCCCGCCCGGCAAGGTCCCGAGTGATCTTCCCCGCGACTTCCCCCACCTCGTCCCGGCGGCCCGTCCAGGCGTTGTGCACGCCTTCGAGCACCTGACGGAAGGACGGCATGCCATGGCGAGCCTCGGGCGGGAAGTAGGTGCCGAAGTAGAAGGGCTCACCGTCCGGCGTCATGAACACGGACATGGGCCAGCCGCCCTGCCCGGTCGCGGCCTGCACTGCCTCCATGTACACCGCGTCCACGTCGGGACGCTCTTCACGGTCCACCTTGACGGACACGAAGTGCTCGTTCATGTACGCAGCGGTGTCGTCGTCCTCGAAGGACTCGTGCGCCATGACGTGACACCAGTG
>NZ_JBVICA010000018.1:149062-164071 GCF_055573115.1 Streptomyces sp. NPDC030222 | reverse complement strand
CGGCGCCCGGTCGCTCGGCGGTGCGCTTGGGCCGGGGACGGTACTCGCGCGCCGCGCTCGCGCCGGCGGTGACCTCCACCGCCTCTCGCAGCAGCCGACCGGCGCGCCCGGAGGCCGCCGCCTGGGCCCGGTGTTCCTGCGCCTCGTGCCAGCGACGGGACGCCTCCACCGCCTGGACCAGCGCCAACAGGAAGCCGAGAGCGGCGGCCACATCGTTACGGCCGACCGCGGCCACCGACTGCGAAAGCACCTGCGCCGACTCCCGGTACAGCGTCCGTGCCTGTCCCTCCAGGGCACGGTCGCCGGGAGCCCGGGAAGCCCGCTCGAACTCGTACGCAGCGTCCTTGATCTGGCTGCGGACCAGGCGCGGCGAAATGACGGCGGCAACCACGATCTGATCACCGGCCAAGGAACAAACCGGCCCCCTGCCCCACGGAGGTCAGCTCACTCCAGACTGGGAAATTGCGAGCGGGTGTGGGGTCACCCCTGAGCAGGGGGTGGCCGATTTCCAAAGAGCGTCATCAGTCCAGGAACCGGTGACGGTCGCTGGATGGCCCGATGGAGTGAGCGATGCGGGCCTCGGCGAGAATGGCGAGATGGATCACCGTTTCGTCGGTATTCCGGAGCTGACTGACGTCCCGCGCGTTGCGGTCGTCGTCGACGTGATGCGGGCCTTCACTGTGGCTGCCTGGGCGTTCTCGCGCGGTGCCGAGAAGATCGTCCTGGCCTCGTCCGATGGTGAGGCACTGGCCCTGAAGGAGAGTCGTTCGGGTTGGATGGCTCTGAAGGACGGTGCCCCGGCGGCGGGCTTCGACACGGTGAACTCACCCGGTTTGATCAGGTCGCTTGATCTGGCCGGTCGAACGGTGGTGCAGAAGACGACGGCCGGAACCGTCGGCGCACTGGCCGTCGCGAGCGCGCCGCTGGTCTTGTGCGCGAGTTTCGTAGTGGCCGGCGCGACAGCGCGGTTCCTGAAGACCGATGGTTCCGGGCCGGTGACGTTCGTGGTCACCGGCGACGATGGCCAGGCCGCTGAGGACCTGGCCTGCGCTGAATACATCGACCAGCATCTGGCCGGAGGCAATGCCGAGGCGGCCCCGTATCTCCACCGTGCGAGGAGTTCTCGGGCAGCCGCCGACCTTGCCGGCGGAGTGCAGCGCGGATACCAGGGTGTTCATCCCGACGATGTCGACCTGTGCCTGGAGGTGGACAGGTTCTCTTTCGCGATGGTCGCTCGCCAGGAAGATTCTCTGACCGTGCTGCGTCCCGCCGCGGTGCCTGGCGAGTCAGCCGAGGCCCGCTGACCTGCTGCCAGGACCATGTCGATGCTGCCCTGGCAAGAACCCTGGTGCCGCGCCTCCCAAACCCATCGACAAGCGACGTCGGAAAAGTGACGACAGGCGGGGTTCTATGGGGCAACCCTGGCCGGCATGGGATCGACAGTGCTCAGCCTGCGGATGGACGGAGAGCTGCTCGACCGGATCCGGGGGCATGCCGCGAAACGCGGAATGAGCGTCCAGGACTATGTGGTCCGGACGCTCATTCGCGACGACTTCGACGAGCGCTTCACAGCGGCCGTCGAGGAGACGGAGAAGTTCTACGGGGTCACCTGACGCCGCCCGCAGCGGGCGGCGTCAGTGAGCGGCAGTCGCCCCGGACCGGCTCCGGTCTCGGTCTCGCCGAGTCAGGGAGGGCCGGTCAGGTCAGGTCCGGCGACGGCTCAGGTCAGGCCCAGCGACGGCATCGCGTAGGAGAAGAGGAACACCGCCGACACCACGTACATCGCCACCGGCACCTCGCGCCCGCGCCCGGCCGCCAGCCGCAGCACGCTGAAGGCGATGAAGCCGATGCCGATGCCGTGCGTGATCGAGTAGGTGAAGGGCATCATCACCATCGCCAGGAACGCCGGCACGGCGATCGTGAAGTCGCTCCAGTCGATGTCCTTCACCGAGCCGGCGAGGATCAGGAAGCCCACGGCCAGCAGGGCGGGGGTGGCGGCCTGTGCGGGCACCATGGTCGCCAGCGGGGTGAGGAACAGCGCCACCGAGAACAGCAGGCCGGTGACCACACTGGCCAGACCGGTCCGCGCCCCCTCGCCGACGCCCGCCGTGGACTCCACGAAGCAGGTGTTGGCGGACGACGAGGTGGCGCCGCCCGCGGCGACCGCGATGCCGTCGACGATCAGCACCTTGTTGATGCCGGGGAGGTTGCCCTGCTCGTCCATCAGCTTCGCCTCGTCCCCGACGCCGAGGACGGTGCCCATCGCGTCGAAGAAGCAGGACAGCAGCACCGTGAAGACGAAGAGGGCGCCGGTGAGCAGGCCGACCTTCTCGAAGCCGCCGAACAGGCTGACCTGGCCGACCAGCCCGAAGTCGGGCGTGGCGAGCGGGTTGCCCGGCCACTCCGGGACGGTGAGGCCCCAGGCCTGGCCGGGCAGCTTCGCGACCAGCTGGACCACGACCGCGACGACCGTCATGACGACGATCGAGACGAGGATGGCACCGGGCACCTTGCGGATGATCAGCGCGAGGGTGAGCAGCGTGCCGAGCACGAACACCAGGACGGGCCAGCCGCCGAGGTGGCCGTTCACGCCGAGCTGGAGCGGCACGGTGGTGTGGGCGGCGTCCGGGATACGGGAGACGAAGCCCGAGTCGACGAGGCCGATCAGCATGATGAACAGGCCGATGCCGATGGCGATGCCCTTGCGCAGGCCGAGCGGTACGGCGTTCATGACGCGTTCGCGCAGTCCGGTGGCGACCAGCAGCATCACCACGAAGCCGGCGAGGACCACCATGCCCATGGCGTCGGCCCAGCTCATGCGCGGGGCGAGCTGGAGGGCGACGACGGTGTTCACCCCGAGTCCGGCCGCCAGGGCGATCGGCACATTGCCGATGACGCCCATCAGCAGCGTGGAGAAGGCGGCCGTCAGCACGGTCGCGGTGACCAGCTGTCCGGCGTCGAGCTGGTGACCGTACATGTCCTTGGCACTGCCGAGGATGATCGGGTTCAGTACGACGATGTACGCCATCGCGAAGAAAGTGGCGAACCCGCCCCGGACCTCGCGGGCGACGGTCGACCCCCGCTCCGAGATCCGGAAGAACCGGTCCAGGGCGCCCAGCTGCGGCGCGGGTGGCTGCGACGGCGTGACGTCCGTGGGGGCGGTGGCCGTGGAAGACATACGGAACCTCGTGCGAACGATCGGGTATGGACGTTTGCACGAACTAAACGGTTCATCGGCAAACCGTTTGAGTATGAAGACACGAAGGAAAGATCACCATCTCCGCGCGTAGACACCGCGCCACCCGCACTTCTCCGGGCCGGTCCCTGACGCCTCCCCGGCCCCGTCCCGGACGCCTCCCCGAACGCCTCCCCGGGCTCGCCCCCGGACGCGGAGGTCGTCCGGTCCTCCCGCCGGGGCTCCGGGGGCCGCCGCCTAGACTGTCCGCATGGCGAAATGGACCCCCAGGCACGAGGCGCCCGAGCCCCTTGAGGGGCCGGTCGTCGGGACGATCACCGGCGGCACGATCCTGTGGTTCGTCCTCTTCCTCGTCCAGCTCCCCTTCTACGGCTGGTTCGACGATCACGGGCACCTGTGGTGGCTGTGGACCTGCCTGGCCGGCGGCGGTCTCGGACTGATCGGCATCTGGTACGTCCGCAAGCGCGACGCCGCCATCAAGCGGGCCGCAGCGGCCGACGACGCCTCTCGTACCGAGGACGGCTCGCACCGCACAGGGGTCTGAGCCACCGCAAAGTCCGACGACCGGGCCACCTCACAGGGGGCTGACGGCCGGGCCGCTCGACAGGTGAAGCCCTGCGTCCGCACGTAACGTCGAGAGCATGACGCAGCGGCCGAGCAGCCATACGGATGTCAGCGCCGGGCCGGAACTCGACCCCGTGCACCCCGTCGAGCCGCCACCGTCACCCGCCCGGCAGAACGGACTGACCGTCGCCGAAGTCGCCGAACGCACCGCGCGCGGCGAGGTCAACGACATCCCCGTACGCTCCTCCCGCTCCATCGCCGACATCGTCCGCGGCAACGTCTTCACCCGCTTCAACGCCATCATCGGCGTCCTCTGGGTGATCATGCTGTTCGTCGCGCCGATCCAGGACAGCCTGTTCGGCTTCGTCATCGTCGCCAACACCGGCATCGGCATCGTCCAGGAACTCCGCGCCAAGAAAACCCTCGACGGGCTGGCCGTCATCGGCGAGGCACGGCCGACCGTGCGGCGCGACGGTGTGGCCGTCGCCGTCTCCACCTCCGAGATCGTCCTCGGGGACCTGCTGGAACTCGGCCCCGGCGACAAGATCGTCGTGGACGGCGAGGTCACCGAGGCCGACGGCCTGGAGGTCGACGAGTCACTCCTCACCGGCGAAGCCGACCCCGTACTGAAGAAACCCGGCGACCGGGTGATGTCCGGCAGCTTCGTCGTCGCCGGCAGCGGCGCGTTCACCGCCACCAAGGTCGGCCGCGAGGCCTACGCCGCGCAGCTCGCTGAGGAGGCCTCCCGCTTCACCCTCGTCCACTCCGAGCTGCGATCCGGCATCAGCACCATCCTCAAGTACGTCACCTGGATGATGGTCCCCACCGCGATCGGGCTCGTCATCAGCCAGCTCGTCGTCAAGGAGAGCAACTTCAAGGACTCCCTGGCCCGGACCGTCGGCGGGATCGTCCCGATGATCCCCGAAGGGCTCGTCCTGCTGACCTCCGTCGCCTTCGCGATCGGTGTCATCCGGCTCGGCCGCAAACAATGCCTCGTCCAGGAACTCCCCGCCATCGAAGGGCTCGCCCGCGTCGACGTCGTCTGCCTCGACAAGACGGGCACCCTCACCGAGGGCGGCATGGACGTCCGGGAGCTGCGCACCCTCCACGGCGCCGACGAGGCCTATGTCCGCAGGGTGCTCGGCGCCCTCGGCGAGTCCGACCCCCGCCCCAACGCCAGCCTCCAGGCGATCATCGACGCCTACCCCGACGGCGACGACTGGCGCTGCACCGAAGCGCTCCCGTTCTCCTCGGCCCGCAAGTACAGCGGCGCCCATTTCAGCGAGGGCAACGGCGAGACCTCGACCTGGCTGCTCGGCGCCCCCGATGTGCTGCTGTCCCCGGACGCCCAGCTCCTCCGCGAGATCGACCGGCTCAACGAGCAGGGCCTGCGGGTGCTCCTGCTCGCCGCCACCGACGGCGAACTCGACACCCCGGACGTCGCCGCGGACAGCCGGCCCACCGCCCTCGTCGTCCTCGAACAGCGTCTGCGGCCCGACGCCTCCGACACCCTGCGCTACTTCGCCGACCAGAACGTCCACGCGAAGGTCATCTCCGGTGACAACGCCGTCTCCGTCGGCGCCGTCGCCACCCACCTCGGACTGCCCGGCGCCGACCGCACCGTCGACGCCCGCCGGCTGCCCGCCGAACAGGCCGCCCTGGCCGACGCCCTGGCCGACGCCGCCGTCTTCGGCCGGGTCACCCCACGGCAGAAGCGCGACATGGTCGGCGCGCTCCAGTGCCGCGGCCACACCGTCGCCATGACCGGCGACGGTGTCAACGACGTCCTCGCCCTCAAGGACGCCGACATCGGCGTCTCCATGGGCTCCGGGTCCGAGGCCACCCGCGCCGTCGCCCAGATCGTGCTGCTCGACAACAGCTTCGCGACCCTGCCGTCCGTCGTCGCCGAAGGACGCCGGGTCATCGGCAACATCACCCGCGTCGCGACGCTCTTCCTCGTCAAGACGGTCTACTCGGTGCTGCTCGCCATCCTCGTCGTCTCCTCCCAGGTCGAGTACCCGTTCCTGCCCCGGCACCTCACCCTGCTGTCGGCGCTCACCATCGGCATCCCCGCGTTCTTCCTCGCCCTCGCCCCCAACAAGGAACGCGCCCAGCCGCACTTCGTACGCCGCGTCATGCGCTACGCCATCCCCGGCGGCATCATCGCCGCCGTCACGACGTTCGCCGCCTACCTGCTGGCCCGGGCCCACTACACCGGCCCGGACGCCCTCGCCGCCGAGACCAGCGCCGCCACCCTCACCCTGTTCCTGGTCTCCCTGTGGGTCCTGGCGATCATCGCCCGCCCCTACACCTGGTGGCGCATCGCCCTCGTCGCGGCCATGGGCGCCGCGTTCCTGATCGTCCTGGTCGTGCCCTGGCTCCAGGACTTCTTCGCCCTGCAACTCGTCGGCACCACGATGCCCTGGGCCGCCGTCGCGCTCGCCGCCTGCGGCGCGGCGGCCCTGGAGGTCAGCTGGCGCTGGGTGGACCGCCGCTTCCCGGCGTGAGCGTGCCGGACGGGGTGGTCCCGGGCCGCCGGACGCACCGACAGCCGACCACACCCGCCGGGGAGGCGGACCCGTCGGCGTCGAGCCGATCCCACCGACGCGGGGCCGACCCCGCGGACGTCGAGCCGATCCCACCGACGCGGGGCCGACCCCAGCGACGTGAAGCCGACCCCGCCCGCGTCGAGCCGCCTCCGCCGGCGGTCAGTCGAACCAGCGGTCGCGTGCCAGTTCCGCCGTGCGGGACGGGTCCTCCAGGAGGGCCGCGACCTCGAAGCGGCGGGGCCACTGGCCCGCGGCCCAGGCGAGGCCCGCGGCGACGCCCTCGACCGTGGAGGCGTGCACGACGCCGTCGGGGGTGCGGCGCCAGTCGAGCTCGATGCCGCCCGCGCGCAGTTCCTCGTGCTCGATGTACGTGCGCGGGGTGGCCGGGCCGAGCAGGGCCAGGACGGAGTCCGGGACCTCGTACTCGGTGCCCAGCGAGGTGACCTCGGCGTCCACGGCCTCGCTCAGCCGGCGGACCTGGAACAGCTCCGCCAGGTCGGCGGCACGGGTCGGGGACACCGGCAGCAGCGGCAGGTTGCCGGCCAACGGCAGCAGGTCGGGGGCGTCCGCGACCAGCGCGTCGGCCGCGTCGACCACGCGGACATCGCCGTCCACGACGGCCCGCAGATCGTCGGGAAGGGTCACCTGCTCCGGTTCCAGGTCGGCGAGCAGGGTGTAGAGGGAGTGCAGCTGGGCCGCGCTCACCGGGCGGTCCTCGTCCGCCAGACGGGACAGCAGCTCCGCCGCGCCGCCCGGCTCGTCGAGCAGTGCCGTGACCGTCGTGCGGACGCCGAGCGCCCGCAGCACCTGCTCGTCCTCGAAGCCGGTCGCGTCCGCCGACTCGTACAGGCCGATCAGCAGCGGGTCGCCACCCGCCGCGCGCAGACCCGCCGGGCGGCGGCCGCCCAGCACCGGATGGCCGCGCAGCCACCAGGCGGTGTACGGGCGCACGGTCTCCGTGGTGCCGTCCGGCATCAGCACCCGCACCGGCTGCGTCAGTGCGTCCCGCAGCGGCGGCCTGGCCAGCAGCGCCAGCGCCTGGGGCCATGCGTCGTCGTCGACCAGGTCGAGATCGCGGACGGCGACGATCTCCGTCGCCACCGGCGGCACCGGAGCGTCCGGCAGCCGGTCCAGGACGTCCTCGCACCACACGTCGACCGCGTCCAGCAGTCCCGCGTCGTCCGGCTCCGGGTAGTCGCCGTCGCGGGGCTCCAGCTCGTCCGGGTCCAGCACCACGTCGGTCGCCCGGACGAGCGCGAAGTCGGCCAGCACCCCGCAGGCGGTGAGCGGCTGCTCGCCCCACCGCTCCGCCAGCTCGGCGTCGCACAGCGCCAGCTCGCCCTCCCGCATCACCTGTGCGAAGGGGCTGCCGGGCAGCACCAGCTCGGCGGCCGGCGCCGGCTCGCCGTCCTCGTCGGGCAGCGCGAGCGCGCCCAGCCACGGTTCGTCCCCGGGCTCCAGACCCGCGTCCCGGACCAAGGCCAGCACCACGTCGGCCAGTTCCTCGGCGTCCAGCCCGTCCTCGGGCCAGAGGTCGCCGTCGTCCAGGGAGGCCGCCACCGCCGCCCGCACCTGCGGGGTCGTCAGCACCGCCCGCGGGGTCGCCGGCAGCGCGCCCAGCTTCTCCAGGATCGGATGGGCCGCGTCCGGGTGCGCCACCTTCAGACCCAGCCGGGACAGGTTGTCCGGGGTGTCCGGACCCGGCAGCAGCACATGCCGCGGCCCGATCGCCGTACGGACCCCGCCGCCGGGGCCGCCGGCCCGGGCCGGTTCCTCGGCCAGCGGCACCGGCAGGCCCGTCAGCCGGTCCGGGTCGACCCCGGCCAGCGAGTCGTAGAGCCGCCACCACCACTCCGGGGACCGATCCACCCCGGCGAGGCGGTCGATCGCCTCGCCCAGCTGGAGCCGGGCCACGCCCAGCGCCCGCAGTTCGGTGCGGCGTTCCAGCCCGGCCGGGAGCAGTGTCGGCAGCACGTCCGCGAGGACCTTCACCGTCTCGGCGCCCGCGCCCTCGACGACCTCCGCCTCGAACGGGCGCAGGGCGAGCACGTCCTCGGACGGTGCGGCCGGGGCGAGGAACGCCACGCGCGGCAGCCGCTCGAGCACGGCGGCCCGCAGCGCGCTGTCCAGCGCTCCCTTGCCGAGCGGCCCCGGCACCAGGTCGATCGTGCCGGTCGACACCGGCTGCCACTCGGCGAGCAGTTCGGCGTACGCCTCGGCGGCGCGTTCCACCAGGAAGTCGGTCAGCGGGCCCGGCGCGGGATGGCGGCGCGTGGTGTCGAGCGGCAACGAGGCGATCAGCAGCGCGGGGATGCCCAGCGGTTCGTCCGTGGGGGTCGGCGCGTGCACGACCGGCGCGGTACGGGGGTACTGCGGCGCGCCGTCGCCGTCCACGGGGACTGCCCAGGTGATCGTCCACTGCGGGCGCAGCCGCTCCTCGACGGGACGGTCGGCGAGCAGCGCCGGTGCGATCGGGCCGCTGTGGCTGACGGTCCGCCAGCGGGTCGTCCCCTCACGGGTGTCGTCGATGTGCACGTAGGCGCCCTGCTGGGAGCGGCTCAGGGTGCGCGTCCCCTCGGGCGTCTCCACCACGACCTCTTCGAGGCCGGGCAGGGTCAGCAGCAACGCGTCGTCGACGCCGTTCAGCAGACGTTCCGTCAGGTCCTGGGCGGCCGCGTCCCGCATCGGCAGGATCACGACCGTGTCGTAACCCTGGGGCGCGGTGCCCTCCGCGGGCAGCGGAAGCCTCAGCAGGGGCACGTGGCCGTCCCTGCGGCGCAGTTCGGTGCCGAGCCCGGGGCTCGCCTCGGCGGTCCGGCGGGCCAGTTCGCGGGCCTCGGCGAGCGACCAGCGGACGCCGCCGTGCCGGCCCACGACGGCCGGCTCGTCCGTCACGGCGAGCACGGCCGCGAAGCCCACGCCGAACCGGCCCACGCTCACGTCCTGGCTCTCCCGCTTCGCGGACGCGCGGAGCGTGCTCAGCGATTCGACTCCGGCCGCGTCGAGGGGGGCGCCGGTGTTCGCCACGGCGAGGACGGCGGGGCCGTCCGGGCCCGCCGGGTGCAGCGTCAGCCGGAGCCTGCCCGGTGTCCCGGCGCGGGCCGCGGCGTCGGAGGCGTTCTGGGCCAGCTCGACGACCAGCCGGTCGCGGTAGCCGCCGAGCGCGAGGTCCTCCTCGGCGTTGGCGTCCTCACGGAACCGCGCCGGAGCGGCGCCCCATGCGTCGAGGACCCCGCGCCGCAGCCGTGCGGTGCCGAAGGGGTCCGCTCCCTCGACCGCCGTCGCCTTCACACTCACGCCGCCTCCTTCTTCCCGCCCGTGGTGACGTCCCGTATGGGGTGAAGGTACCGCGCGACGGGTACCCGGGCGTGACCGGTCCACGTGCTCACCTCGAAAGGTTGCCGGGCCCGGACCCGCCACGGAACGCCCGCCGGTCCCGGCCCCCCTTCGAGGGTCGCCGCTCGTGGCAGCCTTCGCACGGCCGGCAGGCGGCGCGTCCGGCGGCCGGCGTGTCCGACAGGAGGCGTCTCCGGCAGGAGGCCGCGTCCGCTCAGGGCACGCACCTCAGGAGGCCACATCCGTTGGCCGGGCACGTCCACTCGGCCGCCCGGCTGATGACCCCACCGGCTCCCCCGGGGGCAGGACGTGCACACCGACAGGCCGCGCCCGGGGCGAGGCCCGCCCCTCGGCAGGCCACGCCCGCGAGGACGCGCTAGCCGCCCGCGACGAGGACCGGGCAGTGAACCCACCCCACGAGAGCACGGGGCCCCGGAGCGCCGCCCCCAGGCCTACGAGTGCCCGAGCTCCTCGGTCGTCTCGTCCGCCGTGTCCGGGACGGAGCCGCCGTCCGTCGGGGGACGGAGGGTGAGGACGTCCGCGGCCATGGAGTCGAGGACGGGCGGGGCGGGGCGGGGGGTCTTCGGCATGACCGCGGCCTCGGAGTGCGCCCCGCAGCCGTACGCGAGGGAGACGACACGGCCGTCCGCCGGGGAGAACTCGTTGGCGCAGATACCGAACGCCTGCCGCAGCGAGCCTGCCACGGGGACCAGGAACGCGCAGGAGACGCAGGTGGCCGGTGCGGCCTGTGCCATGGGGGTCTTGGCGCCGAAGGACCCCTCCCAGCGGTCCGCCGCGGTGTGCAGACCGTACCGGGAGAGCACCCGCGCCCTGCGCATGCCGAGCTCCTCGGCCACGGCGGAGAGGGAACCCCTGGACGGGGTCCTGGACACCATCTCGGCGTCCTCCGCGTCGACACGGTCGGCCATCTCCCCCGAGACGGAGGAGTTCGCGGGCGGTTCGTCCTCGCCGCTGTACCCGGGCTCCAGGCGCAGGTCCTCCGCCTCGGTCGGCAGCAGGTCGCCCGGTCCGAGGTCGCCGGGCCGGAGCCGCTCGCTCCACGGGACCCACTCGGGCGCGAGCAGCGCGTCGGATCCGGGGAGCAGGACGGTTTCGTCCAGCGTGACGGTCTTCGCACGGGAGGCCCGCGCCACCGTCACCGCCCAGCGCCAGCCCCGGTAGCCCGGCTCCCGGCACTCGAAGAGGTGCGTGACGACCCGGTCCCCTTCGGCGACGGCTCCCACGTGTTCACCCACGACGCCCGGAGCGGCGGCCTCTTCGGCGGCCGCTCGGGCGAGGTCGACGGCCTCGGCGCACAGGCGGTCGGGGGTACGGCTTCGCGTCGTCGCACTCACAGGTCTCGCTTCTCTCCTACGCCGTCTCACGGGGTGCGCCGGCCGGACCGGGTACGGGTCGCGGGCGGAGCGGACCGGGGGACCGCGTCGACGTCCGCGCCCGAAGCTGTCTCGGGCACACCTGCTCACCTTCCATTCTGCGGGATGGCGGAGCGGCGTGCGGCCGAGGGTTCCGGGGTCGGCGCAGCGGTCACGCTACCCCCTGCGCCGCGTGCCGCCCACCTGCCGTCCGAATCGCACGTCGATTGGCTTCCCGGACGGCGCCCCACGAGGGCGTGGTGCGGTGCGCCGGGTGCCCCGGGGCGGGCGGGCGTTGGGGCACTATGGCGGAATGGCAGCCGCGAGGTCGTCGGACGGAGCCGGTGCCCTGAGAAGGGCGGGCAGGTCCGTCGGGCGTGCCCTGCACCTGCCGTTCACCGGCACGGCGCGGACGATCAGACGGGCCACGCACGCCCAGGGGGCGGGCGAGTCGGGTCTGGGGAAACTGATCGAGCTGCACGCCGTGAACGGCGCCGGCGACGTGATGATCACGGTGGCACTGGCGTCCACCGTGTTCTTCTCGGTGCCGACGGACGAGGCCCGGGGCCGGGTCGCGCTGTATCTGGCCGTGACGCTCGCGCCGTTCGCACTCCTGGCGCCCGTGATCGGACCGCTGCTGGACCGCATCCCGCACGGCCGCCGCGCGGCGATGGCGGGCGCGATGCTGGCCCGGGCGGTGCTGGCGCTGGCGCTCACACAGGCGGTCGTCACCGGGGGCCTCCCGCTCTATCCGGAGGCCCTCGGCGTCATGGTCGCGTCGAAGGCGTACGGCGTGGTGCGCAGCGCGGTGGTGCCCCGGCTGCTGCCGCCCAGGATCTCTCTGGTGAAGGCCAACTCCCGGGTGACGCTGGCGGGTCTGCTGGCGACGGGCCTGGCGGCCCCGGTCGGTGCGGGGCTCCAGACGATCGGGCCGCAGTGGCCGCTGTACGGGGCGTTCACGCTGTTCGTGGCCGGGACGTTCCTGGCGTTCACACTGCCGCACAAGGTGGACTCTGCGAAGGGCGAGCGTCCGGCCCACCTGCTGACGCACGGTGAACGCAGGCCGAGCCTGCGGACGGTGGGCCCTTCGGTGCTGCACGGACTCCAGGCGAACGCGACGCTGCGCGCCCTGTCCGGACTGCTGATCTTCTTCCTGGCGTTCCTGCTCCGGGAACATCCCCTCGCCGGCCAGTCGCCGGTGGTGTCCCTGGGCATCGTCGGCGTCGCGGCCGGCGTGGGCAACGCGTGCGGTACGGCGATCGGGGCGTGGCTCAGGGCCCGCGCCCCGGAAGTGATCATCGCCACGGTGCTCACGACGACGCTGGCGGCGACGGCGGTCGCTGCGGCGTTCTTCGGCTCCGTGGTGGTGACGCTGCTGGCGGCGGTCGCGGGTGTGTCGCAGGCCCTCGCGAAGCTGTCCCTGGACGCGCTGATCCAGCGCGATGTGCCGGAGGTCGTCCGCACCTCGGCGTTCGCCCGTTCGGAGACGGCGCTGCAGATGTCCTGGGTGGCGGGCGGCGCCATCGGCATCTCGCTGCCGCTGAACGGCGCCGTCGGCATGTCCGTCGCGGCGGCCCTGCTCGCGCTCGGCGTGCTGCTCAGCGTCCGCGGTCTGCTGGCCGCGGCCCGACGGGGAGACCACCCGCGGCCCCGCGTGGCGTAACACGAAACCCCTGCGTCCCACCCCTCGCGTGGCGTGACCTGAACCGACCGATAGCCTTCGCACCATGACCGTAGCGTTCTTCTCCGGGAAGGCCCACCGAGCCGGCGTCGCTCTTGGCGTCGTGTCCGCCGGACTTCTCGTCCTTTCCGCCTGCGACAAGCCGACGCCCGTCGCGACCGTGACGGTCGGCTCGACGTCGGTCACCGCCGAGGCCTCCTGCTACAACGACGGCAAGGAGATCAAGACCTCGCAGATCCAGTCCTGCCTGAACAAGTCCGCGCCCGAGGCCATCAAGGTGAGCGCCGACGACAAGGTGCGCCTGGGCGTCGAGCCCGAGGTCGCCGAGCACGGCTGGACCGTTTTCATCGGCGGCCAGCCCGCCGAGCAGGAGCCCTACCACAAGACGTACCGGTCGATCCCGGGCAGCGCGTTCTTCTCCGGCGGCGGTATGGGCCAGCCCACCGACGAGGCGAAGGTCAGCATCGTCGAGACCGACGGCAAGAAGCTGCTCGGCATCTGGCACTTCAAGCTGCAGAAGGACTGACCCGGAGCCGGTCCGGGGGTCCGGGCCGGCGTTCCCGACCTGGGGGCGTGAGGTGCGCGTACTCGTCGTGACGGCCGTGGCGGCGGAAGCCGACGCGGTCGGCGCGGGACTCGCCGGGC
This sequence comes from Streptomyces sp. NPDC030222, assembly GCF_055573115.1. Taxonomy (NCBI): domain Bacteria; kingdom Bacillati; phylum Actinomycetota; class Actinomycetes; order Kitasatosporales; family Streptomycetaceae; genus Streptomyces; species Streptomyces sp. NPDC030222. Next base: position 150,727 of record NZ_JBVICA010000018.1, on the reverse strand, counting down.
ACACGCGGTCCGGTGCGGTCGCCCTGCCGGGCGGCTACGCGCCGGTCCGCCACCCGGCGTCCGCCCGGTACGGGGTGCCGGTCCCGGGCGGACCACGCCCCGCGTACGGCCCGGGCCGACCGCCTCACGCCCACGGCCAGGGCCCCGGCGCCTCCTTCGACGACACGCACGCCGGCTTCGTCGACGTGTTGCCCGCCGGGGTCGGCCCCGCCGCCGCAGCCGCCGGAACGGCCACCGCGCTGACCGCGGCCGCGCTCGCGGGCACCCCGTACGACCTGGTGGTGTCGACCGGCATCGGCGGCGGTTTCGCCCCGCACGCCCCGGTCGGCGCGGTCGTCGTCGCCGACGCCCTGGTCGCCGCCGACCTGGGTGCCGACTCGCCCGACGGGTTCCTCCCGGTGGACGGGCTGGGCTTCGGACGCTCCTGCTACGCCCCTTCCCCGCTCGCCGCGCGCCTCTTCGCGGTCCTCGACGCGGACCGGGCGACCCGGGCCGTGTACGGGCCCGTGCTCACCGTCTCCACCGTGACCGGCACCGCCGCACGCGCCGCCGAACTCGCCGCCCGTCATCCGCGGGCCGCAGCCGAGGCCATGGAGGGCTTCGGCGTGGCGGAGGCCGCCGCCGCGCACGGCGTCCCCGTGCTGGAGCTGCGGGCGGTGTCGAACCCGGTCGGTCCGCGCGACCGTGGCGCCTGGCGGATCGGGCAGGCCATGGACTCGCTGCGGTACGCCTTCCAGCTGATCACCCCCGTCCTCGAGGAGACTCCGTGACCGGTCGGCTCCGGATCGCCTACTCGCCGTGCCCCAACGACACGTTCGTCTTCCACGCCTGGTCGCACGGCCTGGTGCCGGGCGCGCCCGCGCTGGACGTCACGTTCGCGGACATCGACGTGACCAACGGCATGGCCGAACGCGGCGAGTTCGACGTCCTCAAGGTGTCGTACGCGGTCCTGCCCTACGTGCTGGACGAGTACACGCTGCTGCCCTGCGGCGGCGCGCTGGGCCGCGGCTGCGGCCCGCTGGTGCTGACCCGGGAGCCCGGCGCGGACCTCACCGGCCGCACGGTGGCCGTGCCGAGCGAACGGTCCACCGCGTACCTGCTGTTCCGGCTGTGGGAAGCGGACGTGCTGCGCGGCCCGGTCGGCGACGTGGTGGTCATGCCGTTCCACGAGATCATGCCCGCGGTCCGGGACGGCAAGGTCGACGCCGGTCTCGTGATCCACGAGGCCCGCTTCACGTACCAGGACTACGGGCTGCACTGCCTGGCCGACATGGGCGAGCACTGGGAGCAGACCACCGGACTGCCGATCCCGCTGGGCGCGATCATCGCCAAGCGCTCGCTGGGCGACGGGATGCTCCGGCGGCTCGCGGACGCGGCCCACACGTCGGTGCTGATGGCCTGGGACGATCCGGAGGCCTCCCGCGGATACGTCATGGAGCACGCCCAGGAGATGGACCCCCGGGTGGCCCGGCAGCACATCGGGCTGTACGTCAACGAGTTCACGGCCGCGCTCGGCGAGAGCGGCTACGCCGCCGTACGGGGACTCCTCACGCGCGCCGGGGGGGGGGGGGGGGGTTCTCCCCCCCTCCCGGACCCAGTTGTTTTTTGTTTCTCCGGGGCCACGACCCCTGGTCCCCCCAGCCCCCACCCCCCCCCCCCCCCCCC